>NZ_JBHYVA010000486.1:0-6520 GCF_042750055.1 Streptomyces sp. NPDC059456 | reverse complement strand
CGACTCGCAGATGGTCGACTTCGCGAGGCGCCGCTTGTACGGCTAGCCCCCGTCGCCCCGCACGGATACGGCCCCCGGGGCAATGACCCCGGGGCCCTTTCTGTTCTGCCGGGTGTGGCAGAAAGTTCGAGTTTCAACTAAACTCGACGCAGAAGGAGGTTCCGACCATGCCTGCAGTGACTGTGGAGAACCCGTTGACGCTCCCCCGCGTCGCCGAGCCCGCCCAGGAGACCGCCGCCCGCAAGGTGCTGGCCGTCACGACCGCCCCTGGTGGGTTCGAGGGCGAGGGATTCCCGGTGCGCCGCGCGTTCGCCGGGATCAACTACCAGCACCTCGACCCGTTCATCATGATGGACCAGATGGGCGAGGTGGAGTACGCGCCGGGCGAGCCGAAGGGCACCCCCTGGCACCCGCACCGCGGCTTCGAGACCGTCACGTACCTGATCGACGGAACCTTCGTCCACCAGGACAGCAACGGCGGCGGCGGAGTCATCAACGGCGGTGACACCCAGTGGATGACCGCCGGTGCCGGCCTCCTGCACATCGAGGCCCCGCCGGAGTCCCTCGTGGTGTCCGGCGGGCTCTTCCACGGCCTCCAGCTGTGGGTGAACCTCCCCGCCTCCGACAAGATGATGCCGCCGCGCTACCAGGACATCGGCGGCGGCCAGGTCCAGCTGCTGTCCACCCCCGACGGCGGCGCCCTGCTCCGCGTGATCGCCGGTGAGCTGGACGGCCACGCCGGCCCCGGCATCACCCACACCCCGATCACGATGATCCACGCCACCGTCACCCCGGGCGCGCAGGTCACCCTGCCGTGGCGCGAGGACTTCAACGCCCTCGCGTACGTCATGGCCGGCCGCGGCAGCGTCGGCACCGACCGGCGGCCCGTCCACACCGGGCAGACGGCGGTCTTCGGCGAGGGCGGCTCCCTCACCGTGCGGGCGGACGAGTCCCAGGACTCCCACACCCCGGACCTGGAGGTCATCCTCCTCGGCGGGCGCCCCATCCGGGAGCCGATGGCGCACTACGGGCCGTTCGTCATGAACAGCCGACAGGAGCTCCAGCAGGCCTTCGACGACTTCCAGGCCGGCCGGCTGGGGACCATCCCCACCACCGCCCGGGAGCGCACGAAGTCGGCGGACCGGCACTCCTGACGCACACCGGGGCTACGCGGGGCGCTCCGCCCCCGCGTAGCGTCCCCGGAGCTCCGACAGCACACCGAACGCGGCCGCGGTCAGCGGCACCGACAGCAGCATCCCCAGGATCCCGGCGACACTGGCCCCGGCCGTGATGGCGAGCAGGACGACGGCCGGGTGCATCTGGACGGTCCGGCTCTGGATCACCGGCTGGAGGACGTGCCCCTCCAGCACCTGGACGGCGAGCACCACCCCCACGGTCCACAGGCCGATGAACCACCCCCGCTCCGCGAAGGCGACGAGGACGGCCACCGCCCCGGAGATGAAGGCGCCCAGGTACGGGATGTACGCGCCGACGAACACCAGCGCGCCGAGGCCTACGGCGCCGGGGACGCGGAGCACGAGCAGACCGACCGTGATGCAGACGGCGTCGATCAGCGCGATGAACGTGGTTCCGCGCATGAAGCCCTCGACGGCCCTGAAGGCGCGCCGCGCCACCGCCTCGACGACGTCCGCGGCCCCGCGGGGCGCGAGCGAGCGCAGGGCGCCGGCGGCGCGCGGGGAATCGCGCAGGAAGAAGAACATCAGCAGCAGGGCCAGGACGGCCATGGCGAGCATCTCGCCGACGACGCTGATGCCGGTGATGACGCCGGAGGCGGCCGTACCGCCGAATTTGCCCAGCAGGTCCCTGGCGTTCGACGCCAGGTCCTCCAGCGAGGTCCCGGCCGGCCCGAAGTGCCCGGCGAGGTACTGCCCGGCCTGCTTGAGGGCGTCGAGGATCTGACCGCCGGTGCCGATCAGGGCGTGGACGACGACGTACAGGGCGCCACCGATCACCACGAGCACGGTCAGACAGGTCAGCGCGGCCGAGAGGGAGCGCTGGACGCCCATCCGCACGAGCCGCCGGTGCATCGGCCCGAGCAGAGCGGTCCCGAGGAGGGCGAGCAGGACGGGCGTGACAACGGTCTTGAAGACGATGCACAGCCACACGCCGACGGCGAGCACGCCGGTGACGAGCAGGACGACCACGCACCAGGCGGCCAGCCGCCTGACCGGCGGGGGAAGCAGGGGAGTCGACACCGCTGCATCCAACCACGCGGGCGCCCCCGCACCCCCGAGCCCGGGCGGGGCGGCGCCGTTCAGGCCGGGTCGAGGTCCAGCCCCGGCAGCAGCACGGGGTCCGTGAGCGCGGTCTGCGGCTTCGACTGCTCGTGGAGCTCGAACCAGATCGACTTGCCCTCGCCGCGCGGGTCCACGCCCCAGCTGTCCGCGAGCATCTCCATCAGCAGGACGCCCCGCCCGCTCGACGCCATCTCCCCCGGGTGCCGCTTGTGCGGCAGCTCGTCGCTGGCGTCCGCCACCTCGATGCGCAGCCGCCGCGTCCCCAGCTCGCCCGCGGCCTCCGCGACCAGCAGCGCGTCGCCGTCCGTGTGCATGAGGACGTTCGTGACCATCTCGGAGACCATGAGCACCGCCGAGTCCACCTGCTCCGCGTCCGCCCAGTCGTGCAGCAGCTCGCGGATCTGCCGGCGCGCGCCCGCGATCCGCTCCGGCTCCGCCTGCGCCACCGTCAGCATCGTGCGGCGGGCCGGCCGCGCCGGCCGTGCGGGCGGCGCCCCGCAGCCGCAGTCCCAGCCGTCCCGGCACAGCAGTACGACCGCTATGTCGTCCTCGCGGCGGTCGGCCAGCGGGCCGGTGGTGTGGTGCGAGGACGGCCCGTGCACGGCCTGGACCAGCAGGTCGGCGAGCTCCTCCAGGTCGTCGGAGCCGTGGGTGCCGGGCTCGTGCGTCTCGGACTCCAGGATCGCCCGCAGCCGCGCCCAGCCGGTGTCCAGGTCGTGGCCGCCGGTCTCGATGAGCCCGTCGGTGCACAGCATCATCGTCTCGCCGGGCTCCAGCGTGAACTGCGTGGTCGGGTAGTCCGTGTCCGGGACGATGCCGAGCGGCAGGCCGCCGGCCGTCGGGCGCATCAGCACCGTGCCGTCCGTCATCCGGATGACCGGGTCGGGGTGGCCGGCCCGGGCCGCCTCCAGCAGTCCGGTCTCCGGGTCGCACTCCACGTACAGGCAGGTCGCGAAGCGCGGGCCGTGGACGTCGGACTCCTCGTGGGAATCGGTGATGCCGGCCAGGAAGCGGGAGGCGCGGGAGAGCACCGCGTCCGGCCGGTGGCCCTCGGAGGCGTACGCGCGCACCGCGATCCGCAGCTGGCCCATCAGCCCCGCGGCCCGTACGTCGTGCCCCTGCACATCGCCGATGACCAGGGCGAACCGTCCCGACGGCAGCGGGATCACGTCGTACCAGTCGCCGCCGACCTCCAGCCCGCCGCCGGTCGGGACGTACCGGGCGGCGATCTGCATGCCCGGGATGTCGGGGCCCACCGTCGGCATCATCGACCGTTGCAGGCCGGAGGTGAGTTCCCGCTCGGATTCCGCCACGCCGGCCCGCTGGAGGGCCTGGGCCAGCATCCGGGCCACCGTCGTCAGGACGGACCGCTCGTCCGGGGAGAAGGACACCGGGTGCCTGAACGCGGCCATCCAGGCGCCCATGGTGCGCCCGGCGACGATCAGGGGGAGGAACGCCCAGGAGACCCGGCCGAAGCGCTGCGCCAGCGGCCAGGTCGCCGGGAAGCGCCGCTTGTAGTCCTCGGGGGAGGGCAGGTAGATCGCCCGGCCGGTGCGCACGACCTCGGCGGCCGGATAGTCCGTGTCCAGCCGCATGTCCGTGAAGGGGTCCTCGTCCCCGGGGCCGTGCCCGTGGTGCCCGATGATCGACAGCCGGTCGCCGGCCACCCCGAAGACCGCCAGCCCGTCGGGGCTGAAGCCGGGCATCGACAGCGACGCCGCGACCCGCAGCACCTCGGCCGTGGACCGGGCCTCGGCCAGCGCCCGCCCCGCGTCCAGCAGGAAGGCCTCGCGGGAGCGCCGCCAGTCGCCGGTGATCGGGGTGTGCACGGCAGTCGTCCCGGGCTGCGGCTCGGCGATCTCCTGGATCGTGCCGATCAGCTCGTAGTCGACGCGGCCGTCGGGGCAGCGGTTCTCCACCGGTTTGGAGCGGCTGCGCACGGTCCGCAGGACCCGCCCGTCCTCGTCCATGATCCGCAGCCGGGCCTCGGCGAGGGTGTCCTCGGCCACCGCGAGGTTGACGATCCCGTTGATCTCGTTCCAGTCCACCGGGTGAAACCGCGACCGCACGACGACCTCCGGGAGGACGACGGGCTCCGCGGGCAGCCCGAGCAGCCGGGCGGCCTCGCTGTCGAGAGTGACCGTTCCGGAGGCGTTGTCCCATCGCCACAGGCCCGTCGCGATGGCGGTCAGGACGTCCTCGGTGCGCACCCGGTCATCTTTACAGGTCATCCCCCTGGCGTGCCTGTTCACCGGGCCCGGCGGGCACGCCCGCACGGCCCCCGGCCCGGACGGTAACCTTGGGAGGGTTGAATCCACCCTGGTATCGCGAAGAACTGGATGACTGATGCATCGGTACAGGTCCCACACCTGCGGCGAGCTCCGCGCCTCTGACGTCAACGCCGACGTCCGGCTGAGCGGCTGGCTGCACAACCGTCGAGACCTGGGCGGCATCCTCTTCATCGATCTGCGCGACCACTACGGCATCACGCAGCTCGTCGCCCGCCCCGGCACCGCCGCGGCCGCCGTCCTGGACAAGCTCTCCAAGGAGACCGTCGTCCGCGTCGACGGCAAGGTCGTCTCCCGCGGCTCGGAGAACGTCAACCCCGACCTGCCCACCGGCGAGATCGAGATCGAGGCCGCCGAGGTCGAGGTGCTCGGCGCGGCCGCCCCGCTGCCCTTCACGATCAACACCGACGACGGTGTGAACGAGGAGCGGCGCCTGGAGTACCGCTTCCTCGACCTGCGCCGCGAGCGCATGCACCGCAACATCATGCTGCGCTCCGCCGTCATCGCCGCGATCCGCCACAAGATGGTGGCCCTCGGCTTCAACGAGATGGCGACCCCGATCCTCACCGCGACCTCCCCCGAGGGCGCCCGTGACTTCGTCGTCCCGTCCCGCCTGAACCCGGGCAAGTTCTACGCCCTGCCGCAGGCCCCGCAGCAGTTCAAGCAGCTGCTGATGATCTCGGGCTTCGACCGCTACTTCCAGATCGCGCCGTGCTTCCGCGACGAGGACGCCCGCGCCGACCGCTCGCCGGGCGAGTTCTACCAGCTCGACGTCGAGATGTCGTTCGTCGAGCAGGAGGACGTCTTCCAGCCGATCGAGCGCCTGATGACCGAGCTCTTCACCGAGTTCGGCGGCGGCCGCGAGGTCACCTCCCCGTTCCCGCGGATCCCGTTCCGCGAGTCGATGCTGAAGTACGGCAACGACAAGCCCGACCTGCGCGCCAAGCTGGAGCTCGTCGACATCACCGACGTCTTCGAGGGCTCGGAGTTCAAGGCGTTCGCCGGCAAGCACGTGCGTGCGCTGGCCGTCCCGGACACCGCCGCGCAGCCGCGCAAGTTCTTCGACGGCCTCGGCGAGTACGCGATCTCGCTCGGCGCCAAGGGCCTCGCGTGGGTCCGCGTCGGCGAGGACGGCGGCCTGACCGGCCCGATCGCCAAGTTCCTCACCGAGGAGAACGTCAAGGTCCTCACCGAGCGCCTGGGCCTGGCCGCCGGCCACGCCGTGTTCTTCGGCGCGGGCGAGTTCGACGAGGTCTCCAAGATCATGGGCCCGGTCCGGGTCGAGGCCGCCAAGCGCGCCGGCCAGTTCGAGGAGAACGTCTTCCGGTTCTGCTGGATCGTCGACTTCCCGATGTACGAGAAGGACGAGGAGACCGGCAAGATCGACTTCTCGCACAACCCCTTCTCCATGCCCCAGGGCGGCATGAAGGACCTGGAGGAGAAGGACCCGCTCGACATCCTGGCCTGGCAGTACGACATCGTCTGCAACGGCATCGAGCTGTCCTCCGGCGCCATCCGCAACCACGAGCCCGAGGTCATGCTGAAGGCCTTCGAGATCGCCGGTTACGAGGCCGAGACCGTCGAGCGCGAGTTCGCGGGCATGCTCCGCGCCTTCCGCCTCGGCGCCCCGCCGCACGGTGGCATCGCCCCGGGCGTGGACCGCATCGTGATGCTGCTCGCCGACGAGCCGAACATCCGCGAGACCATCGCCTTCCCGCTGAACGGCAACGCGCAGGACCTGATGATGGGCGCGCCCACCGTCCTGGAGGAGTCCCGCCTGCGCGAGCTGAACATCGCGCTGCGCAAGCCGGTGGAGACGAAGCCGGCGGAGGCCAAGCCGGTCGCCGAGGCCGTCCACCCGGACGCCGCCCGCTAAGCAGGTACGAACACGGCGCAGGGCCCCCGCGGCCGCCCGGGGCCCCGCCCCCGGGCGCAATAAAAAAAAAAGAAGCCCACAAAACCCATATGTATTGG
>NZ_JBHYVA010000485.1:0-6533 GCF_042750055.1 Streptomyces sp. NPDC059456 | reverse complement strand
CGGCCGTACGGCCGCTGCCGGACCACCTCGACACGCTGCGCCGGCTGACCCTGCGCACAAGCTTCGCCGCCATGCCCGTCGCCGCCGCCGTGCTGCTCGCCGCGACCCTGGTCGGCAAGGTCCTAGGCCTCGGCGTGGACTGGTTCGCCGCGAACCAGGCCGCCCTCGGCTCGTACGTGGCCTCAGGCCTGTTCGCGGCGTCGGTCTCGCTGCTGCTCCCGCTCGTGCTGCCCACGACGAAGACCCCGCGCCCGCGCTCCCCGCTGGAGGGGCTGCGGGCCCCCAGGACGGGAGACCGCCCGGAGAAGGGCCGTACGGGGGCCGTCCCGCTGCTCGTCCTGGCCTGCGCCGCCGTCGCCGGAGCCGTGGCCGGTGCCGCGGCCGTGGCCGTCCTCCAGGCCTTCGACCTGGGCGGCGGCCCGGCCACCTTCGCCCTGCTCGTCCTGGCCCTGCTGGGCGGCACCGCCCTCGGCATCCGCGCCACCCAGGCCGGCAAGGTCCTGCCCGCGCTCTCCCGGCGCCGGCTGCTGGCCCTGGCGATCGCCGTGGCCGGGCTGGCGCTGCTGCTGTCCGGGCTCGTCCCCGACACGGCGACCGTGCTGTTCCTGTCGCTGCTCGCCGGCACCGCCGCGGGCGTGGCCGCCAACACCGGGCACACCCTGCTGGACCAGGAGACCGAGGAGTTCCGCCGGGCCCGGGTCACCGAGCACCTGCAGGCCGTCGTCCGGGTGGCCGTGGGCATCGGCGCCGTCCTCGCCCCGGTCCTGGCCGCGGCGATCGGCCCGCACCGGCTGGCGGGCGGGGGCGTCGTCTTCGAGCACGGCGGCGCGGCCTTCACCCTGATGCTGGTGGGCGCCCTGCTGCTGCCCGTCGCCGTCGTGGTGCTCGCCAAGGCCGACGACCGCAGCGGCGTACCGCTGCGCCGCGACCTGCGCGATGCGCTGCGCGGCGGGGAGCCGGTGCAGGCCGCGTCCGACGCCGGGTTCTTCATCGCCCTGGAGGGCGGCGACGGCGCCGGCAAGTCGACGCAGGTCGAGGCGCTGGCCGACTGGATACGGGGCAAGGGCCACGAGGTCGTCGTGACGCGCGAGCCGGGGGCCACCCCGGTCGGCAAGCGGCTCCGCTCGATCCTGCTCGACGTCTCCTCGGCCGGGCTGTCGAACCGTGCCGAGGCCCTGCTGTACGCCGCCGACCGCGCGGAGCACGTGGACACCGTCGTGCGGCCCGCCCTGGAGCGCGGCGCGGTCGTCATCTCCGACCGCTACATCGACTCCTCGGTTGCCTACCAGGGCGCCGGCCGCGACCTGTCGCCGACCGAGATCGCCCGGATCTCGCGCTGGGCCACCGACGGGCTCGTCCCGAACCTGACCGTCCTGCTCGACGTATCGCCCGAGACGGCGCGCGAGCGGTTCACGGAGGCCCCGGACCGGCTGGAGTCGGAGCCGGCCGAGTTCCACCAGCGGGTGCGGGCCGGCTTCCTGACGCTGGCCGCGGCCGACCCCGGGCGCTACCTGGTGGTCGACGCCGGCCAGGACCCGCAGTCCGTCACCACCGTCGTGCGCCACCGCCTGGACCGGATGCTCCCGCTCTCGGAGGCCGAGGTGGCCGCCCAGGCCGAGGCCCGGCGCAAGGCCGAGGAGGAGGCCCGGCGCAGGGCCGAGGAAGAGGCGGCGCGCAAGGCCGAGGAAGAGCGGCTGCGGGCCGAGGAGGAAGCCCGGCTGAAGGCCGAGGCGGAAGCCGCCCGGATCAAGGCCGAGGCCGAGGCCGCCCGCAGGGCGGAGGAGGAGCGGCTGCGCGCCGAAGAGGAGGCCCGTGCCCGGGCCGAGGCCGAGCGGCTGCGCCGGGAGGCGGAGGAGAAGGCCCGCGCGGCGGAGCAGGAGCGGCTGCGCAAGCAGGCGGAGGAGGAGGCCCGGCTGCGTGCCGAGGCCGAGGAGCGGCGGCTGGAGAAGCAGCGGCGGGCCGAGGAGGCCCTGCTGCGCGCCGAGGAGGCGCGCCGGCTGGCGGAGGCCTCGGCGGCTGCGGCGGCCGCCCAGGCTGCGGCTGCCCAGGCCGCGGCGGCCGCGGCGGCTCCCGCTCCCGCGCCGATGCCCGCCCCCGCCCCGGAACCGGTGGCTCCCGCTCCCAGGGTGCCGATGACCAAGGAGCCGCTGCCGGACGACGCCGTGACGGTGGAGACCCCGCTGGCCAAGCGGGTCGTCCAGCCGGACGACGTGACGCAGACGGTGCCGGTGCCGAAGGTGGACCCGGCGGCGGAGACCTCGGTGCTGCCGGCGGTGCCGCCGGCCGGTGCGACCGACGAGACGGCGGTCCTGCCGCCCGTACGGCCGTCCCGTACGAGCCCCCCGGCCGGGCAGGCCCCCACCGGGCAGGCCCACTCCGCCGTCCGGCCCACCGCCCGGCGCCCGGAGGAGAGCCCGGCCGACCGGGTGCCGCCGGGCATCTTCCGGGACTCCGGCGACGACGTGACGCGCGAGCTGCCGGTCTTCGGCGAGGACGGCCGCCCGGGCGGGCAGCAGCAGGGCCGCCCGGCCCGGCAGGACCGGCCGCGGCCCGCCTGGGCCGAGGAGACCCCACTGGACGATCTGCCGACCCTGGCGGACGAACTGCTCGGCCCGCGCCGGGACGACGAGGACGAAGAGGGCGGTCCGCGCCGCCGCTGACGGGGATTGTCAGTGGCGCCGGCCACACTGGGGCAGGGCAGGGCAGGGCAGGACGAGTGCGAGCGGTACGGACGGCCGGCGAAGACGGCCGGTGAAAGGCGGTGGGCGGCATGCCCGTATGGGACGACCTGGTGGGCCAGGAGCGGGTGCAGGCGCAGCTCGCCGCGGCCGCCCGGGACGCCGACGCCCTCGTCACCGCCGTCGAGGCCGGCTCGCCGCCGCCCGCCGCGTCCAAGATGACGCACGCCTGGCTGTTCACCGGCCCGCCCGGCTCCGGGCGGGCCACCGCCGCCCGTGCCTTCGCGGCCGCACTGCAGTGCACCAGCCCCGACCGCGCCCTCGGGGGCGAACCGGGCTGCGGGTTCTGCGACGGCTGCCACACCACCGTGGTCGGCACGCACGCCGACGTGGAGTTCGTCCGTACGGACCTGCTGTCCATCGGCGTGAAGGAGACCCGCGACCTGGTCCGCCGGGCGCAGCTCTCCCCGGCCGTGGGCCGCTGGCAGGTCATCGTCCTGGAGGACGCCGACCGGCTGACCGAGGGCGCGGGCAACGTCCTCCTCAAGGCCGTGGAGGAGCCCGCTCCGCGGACCGTGTGGCTGCTGTGCGCGCCCTCGCTGGAGGACGTGCTGCCCACCATCCGCTCCCGCTGCCGCCACCTGACCCTGCGCACCCCGCCCGTCGACGCCGTCGCCGACGTGCTGGTCCGGCGCGACGGGATCGAGCCCGCCGTCGCCGCGGCCGTCGCCCGCGCGACCCAGGGCCACATCGGCCGGGCCCGCCGGCTCGCCCAGGACGAGTCCGCCCGGGCCCGGCGTGCCGCCGTACTGAAGCTCCCGCTCCGGGTCGACGACGTGGGCGGCTGCCTCAAGGCCGCCCAGGAGCTGGTCGACACCGCAGCCGAGGACGCCAAGCAGGTCGCGGAGGAGGTCGACACGAAGGAGACCGAGGACCTGAGGGCCGCGCTCGGCGCCGGGGCCGGAACGGGCGGCCGGATGCCGCGCGGCACGGCGGGCGTGATGAAGGAACTCGAAGACCGGCAGAAGCGCCGCCGCACCCGCACCCAGCGCGACACCCTCGACCTGGCGCTGACGGACCTCACGGGCTTCTACCGGGACGTGCTGGCGCTCCAGCTCGGCTCCTCGCTGGCGATCGCGAACGAGGACGTACGGGCCGACCTCGACCGGATCGCCCGCGCGTGCGGACCGGAGCGCACCCTGCGCCGGATCGAAGCGATCATCGCCTGCCGCGAGGCCCTGGACCGCAACGTGGCCCCGCTCCTCGCGGTCGAGGCGATGACGATGGCGCTGCGCGCGGGCTGACCGCCGTACGTTGACCGCTTCATCCGTATGAGCGATCCGGCGGGGTCGTGCCGGGCCCGGCGGGTTCCGGGCGGGGCCGCGGCGCGCCCGCGGGCCGGGGGCGCCGGGCCGGCTTCCGCCCGCCCGGCCGGGCCGCCCGTCAGCACGTAGGCTCCGAGGATGGACACCAGTCGCCTGCTGCGTACCACCGGAACCGTGATCGCAGCCGCCGGGCTGCTGCTCTCCGGGTGCACCTCGGCCGGATCGGGGGGAACCCGGGCGGCCGCCTCCTCGACGGGGGGCACCGCACCGTCCGCCACCCCGACCGCGGTCCCGACGGCGCTGCGCCCCTACTACGAGCAGAAGCTGAGCTGGCGCGACTGCGGTGTCCCCGGGTTCCAGTGCGCCACGATGAAGGCCCCGCTGGACTACGCGCACCCCGAGTCGGGCCAGGACATCGACATCGCCGTGGCCCGCCGCCAGGCCACGGGACCCGGCAAGCGGCTGGGCTCCCTCGTGGTCAACCCGGGCGGGCCGGGCGGCTCCGGCATCGGATACCTCCAGGCGTACGCGGGCATCGGCTATCCGGCGGCCGTCCGCGCCCAGTACGACATGGTCTCCTTCGACCCGCGCGGGGTGGACCGCAGCAGCCCGGTGCAGTGCCTGACCGGCCCGGAGATGGACAAGTTCACGCAGGTGGACCAGACGCCGGACAACGCGGCGGAGCAGGCCGAGCTGGTGACCGCGTTCAAGGAGTTCGCCGCCGGCTGCCAGGCCCGCTCGGCGCGGGTCCTGCCGCACGTCTCCACCGTCGAGGCCGCCCGCGACATGGACGTGCTCCGTGCCGTGCTGGGCGACGAGAAGCTGACGTACGTCGGGGCCTCGTACGGCACGCTCCTCGGGGCGACGTACGCGGACCTCTTCCCCGGCCGGGTCGGCCGGCTCGTCCTGGACGGCGCCATGGACCCCTCCCGGCCGGCGCTCGAAATGAACCGGGACCAGACCGGCGGCTTCGAGACGGCCCTGCGCTCCTTCGCGAAGGACTGTGCGAAGCAGCCCGACTGCCCGCTCGGCAAGGGCAGCCCGGAGGCGATCGCGGACCGGCTCCAGGAGTTCTTCCGCAAGGTCGACGCCCAGCCGGTGCCCAGCGGCGACCCGGACCGCCCGCTGGGCGAGTCCCTGGCCACGACCGGGGTGATCGCGGCGCTGTACGACGAGAGCGCCTGGCCGCAGCTGCGCGAGGCGCTGGCCTCGGCGATGAACGGCGACGGGTCCGGCCTCCTCGGCCTCGCCGACAGTTACTACGAGCGCGAGCCGGACGGGAAGTACGCGAACCTGATGTTCGCGAACGCCGCCGTGAACTGTCTGGACCAGCCCCCGGCCTTCGACGGCCCGAAGGCCGTCGAGGCGGCCCTGCCCTCCTTCGAGAAGGCGTCGCCGGTGTTCGGCGCGGGCCTGGCCTGGGCCTCGCTGAACTGCGCTTACTGGCCGGTGAAGGCCACCGGAACGGCGGGCGCGCTGGCCGCGAAGGGCGCCCCGCCGATCGTGGTGGTCGGCACGATCCGGGACCCCGCGACCCCGTACAAGTGGGCGCAGGCGCTGGCGAAGCAGCTCGACTCCGGTGTCCTGCTCACGTACGACGGCGACGGGCACACGGCGTATGGCCGCGGCAGCACCTGCATCGACACGGCGATCAACACGTACCTGCTGGAGGGGACACCGCCGAAGGACGGCAAGAAGTGCGCCTGACGGCCGCCGCCGCGGACCCTGCAACAACGTGGTTCGGGGCACCCCGTTCGAGCCTGTAGACTTGGCGCCGCTGCTGATGAGAGCTCCCCTCCGAGGGAACGCTTGTCTGCCCAGCGGTGCCGCCTTAGCTCAGTTGGCCAGAGCAACGCACTCGTAATGCGTAGGTCTCGGGTTCGAATCCCGAAGGCGGCTCTGTGGAAGCCCCAGGACTCACTCGCCGTGACCTGGGGCTTTTGCTTTTCCCCGATCGGGCGCCGCGTGCCCGCCCGGCCCCGAAGCGGGTTTCCATTCTTCTTCTTCCGCGCTTTGCTTGGTGCCGGCCCGGAGGCTTGTTAGAAATACTTCAGATCACTGGCCGGAACCTCCTGCAGTTGACGGAACGGCGCTATGCGATTCCTGATTCTGCCTGCGCGGATTCTCGGAAGGATGCGGGTGCAGGGGAGTGGTGTCTCTTTTCGGGACGCTGTTTTCTGCGACCGTTCCAGTGATTCCAGGCGGCTTATCCAAGGCGCGCCGTATTTCCATCAAGGAGGAATCGTGGAGAACAACATCATCTCCGAGCTCGGCCAGAACATCGTCGAGGAGGTCACCATCGAGGACCTCACCGAGGTCAGCGGTGCGGGCACCCTCGGCACGGCGAGCACCGCCGGTTGCCCCGCGAGCAGCGCCGGTACCTTCGGCTCCCACTGACCGGAGCCTCATGGTGCCGGGGGGGCCGGGGGGCCCCCGCCCACCCCCCCAGGGCCGGGGATAGGTAGGTTGGCTGCGGGTGTTTGTGGTGGGTTGGTTGGGTCAGGGGGTGGGGGTGTGAGAGAGTGTGGGG
>NZ_JBHYVA010000484.1:0-6534 GCF_042750055.1 Streptomyces sp. NPDC059456 | reverse complement strand
CCGGGGCCCCCGCCGCTGGTCCCCCCCCCCCCGTCCGCGGCGGCCGCCCGCCCCCCCGGCCCCCCCCCCCCCCGGCCCGGGCGGCGAGGTCCACGGCGGACGCCGGTGCCCGGCCGGGGGTCTGCGGTGCGGTGGTGGGAGCGGCCGGAGCGGGAACGGCGGTTTCCGCGGCGGTGATGATCATGCCCATGGCTCACACCCCCACGTTCGTGAGGGTCGCGGACAGGGCGCCGGTGACCACGCCGGAGGCCGCGGGCACCAGCAGGAACCTGGCCCCGCGGCGGGCGGACCCCGCCCTGAGGTGTTCGCGCAGGGTCAGGAAGTGCGAGGTCGTGGCGGTGTTTCCACAGCGTTCCACCACGGAAAGGGACGTGGGCATGGGGGTGGCGAACTCGTCCTCGGCCATCGCGTTGGCGTAGTCGATGAAACGGGTGCCGACCTGGTGCTGGATCACGTAGTCGAACCCCTCGTCCGCGAACGTCCGGCCGCCCTTGGCCAGCAGGTCCGCGTGGAACCGCGGCCACAGCCTGAGCCGGTCGCGGTTGTGCATCTTCTTGTTGTCCGTGTAGAGGGCGATGCCCCGGGTCCGGTCGCTCGGCATCCCCATGCACAGGTGGGAGTACTCGGAGCAGGTCATCAGCTCGACGTAGTGCACGCGGTCCCCCGGATCGGTGGACACGTCCATGACGACCGCGGCGGCCGAGTCCCCGACGGAGAGCGAGGCGAACTGCGGGTCGTAGGAATCCGTCATCTCCCGTGCGGCGGTCTGCGCGACGCGGGTGGCCTGTTCTCCGCTGACGACCAGACCGCGGCGCACCGTACCGGAGCGGATCATCCGGTCGAGCAGCCAGACGCCCGTCATCATTCCGGCGCAGGCGTTGGAGACGTCGAAGTGGATGGCGGAGCGGGCGCCCAGCTCACCCGCCAGCATGGCGGCGAACGACGGCTCGAACGTGAAGCGATCGCCCTCCCGGAAACGGGTGATCGAGGCGGAGATGACGATGTCGAGGTCGGCCGCCCGGTAGCGGGAGGACCCCAGTGCGTCCCGGGCGGCGGCGAGGGCCATCCCGAACGAGTCCTCACCCGCGGCGGGATCGGGGTCGCACACGCGCCGCTCGGCGATCCCGGTGATCTTCTCGATGTCCACATCGCCCAGCCCCGGTACCAGGGCGGCGAGTTGGGGGGTGGTCTGGACTGTTGCGGGAAGCCGGGCCCCTAAGGAGGCTATGCGGCTGTGTGCGGTGGTGCTCATGTGTGTCGTTCTCCGTGGCGATCCGCCCGTGGGCATGGGGGTGCCGGGGCGGTGGATGACAGAGGGGTGCAAGATGCGTCCGGGAATGACGGACAGCGAAGTTACCGTAACGTACGGACATCTCACCGGCTGCCCAGAGCTCCCCAAATACGGAAGATACGGTCGCATACCGGCCACCCGGCCCTGCTGCGACACTGAGTCGGGGCAAGGCCTCCACGCCTCCCCGGGAGGCACACCCACTCGAAAACCTGTCCGGAAGCATCCGGTCCGCTCACTGCACCACAGGAAAGGCCCCGACCCTGAACGCCGCACTCGCCGAAGCGCTTTCCGTCACCCTCCTGCTGGCCGTGCTGGCCTGCGCGGTGATCCGGCCGTGGGGCTGGCCCGAAGCCGCCGTGGCCGTTCCCGCCGCCGGGGTGGTCATCGCCACCGGCGCGATCCCGCTCGACCATGCGGCGGCCGAAGCCGCCCGGTTGGGCCCGGTGATCGGATTCCTCGCGGCCGTCCTGGTCCTGGCCCAGCTGTGCGACGACGAGGGCCTGTTCCACGCCTGCGGCGCCTGGATGGCCCGCCGGGCGGCCGGCCGGCCCCGCCGGCTGCTGGTCCTGGTCTTCGTGACGGCCTCGCTGATCACCGCGGTGCTCAGCCTCGACGCCACGGTGGTGCTGCTGACCCCCGTGGTGTTCGCCACCGCCGCCCGGCTCGGCGCTCGCGCGAAGCCGCACGTCTACGCCTGCACCCACCTGTCGAACACCGCCTCGCTGCTGCTGCCCGTCTCCAACCTCACCAACCTGCTGGCCTTCGCCGCCAGCGGCCTGGCCTTCACCCGCTTCGCCGCCCTCATGGCGCTGCCCTGGCTGGTCGCGATCGCCACCGAGTACGTGGTGATCCGGCGCTTCTTCGCCACCGACCTGGACGCGGGCGCCACGGCCCCGCCCACCGAAGAGCCGCGCGAGGTGCCGCTGTTCGCCCTCCTCACGGTCGCGGGCACCCTGGCGGGCTTCGTGGTGACCTCGGCCGTCGGCATCGACCCGGCCTGGGCCGCCGCCGCCGGCGCGGCCGCCCTGGCCGTCCGCGCCCTGGCCCGGCGCCGCACCACCCCCGGCACGATCGTCCGGGCCGCGGCCCTGCCGTTCTGCGCCTTCGTCCTGGCCCTGGGCATCGTGGTCCGCGCGGTGGTCGACAACGGCCTCGCCGACGCCCTCGGCCACCTGGTGCCCGCGGGCACCGGACTCCCGGCCCTCCTCGCGATCGCGGCACTGGCGGCCGTACTGGCCAACGTCATCAACAACCTGCCCGCCGTCCTGGTCCTGCTCCCGCTGACCGCGCCCACCGGCCCCGGAGCGGTCCTGGCCGTACTCCTCGGCGTCAACATCGGCCCGAACCTCACCTACGCCGGTTCCCTGGCCACCCTGCTGTGGCGGCGTATCGTGCACGAGCACGACACCGACGTGAAGCTGGGCGAGTTCACCCGGCTCGGCCTGCTCGCCGTGCCCGCCACCCTGCTGCTCTCGGTGGTGGCACTGTGGGTCTCGCTCCAAGCGATCGGAGGCTGAACGCCGTGACCGTCATCGTCTGGGTCGTGGAGGGCACTTGGCCCGCCTGCGTCGACGCCGCGCGCGTCCACGCGCCGGCGGACTCCGAACTGGTGCTGCTCCACGTCACCGGCCACGAGGTGCCGGGCGCCGCACACGGCGCCTACGCCGGACTGCTGGGGCGCGCCCGCCCCGACCGCGACCCCGGCACGGCGGTGGAACACCTCGCCACCGAAGCGGGCGAGCGGCTCCTGGCCGCCGCAGCCGACCGGCTGGGACGACCGTGCACCCGCACCGAGCGCTCCGGCCGCGTCGAACGGGAAGTCGTGGCCGCCGCCGACGGCGCCGAGCTGCTCGTCCTCGCCCGGGACGGCGACCGCAGCCACCTGGGACCCCGAAGCCTCGGACCCGCCGGCCGGTTCATCGTCGACCACGCGCCGTGCCCCGTCCTGCTGGTCTGGCCGGAGACCGCGCCCGCCACCACCACCCTCCCGCCGCCACCACCCCGTCCGCCGCACCGACCGCCGCGCCGGCACTGACCACGCGGGCGGCCTCGGGCCGGCACCCCCCGCCCCACCCGTTCAGCGATCCATCGACGCCACCGCCCCGCGCAGGTCCGCCAGGAAGGCCGTGGCCGCCGCGGAGGGGGTCGTGCCGCGGGCCGTGGCGGCGTAGACCCTGCGGTGGGGCAGGTCCGCCGGGTCCACCGGGACCAGGGCGATGTCCGCCCGGGCGGCCCCGGCCGCGAGGGCCGGCAGGACCGTGATGCCGAGGCCCGCCGCGACGAACCCCAGCTTGGCCGTCCAGTCGTTGACCCGGAACACCACCCGCGGCCGGAACCCGTCGGCCAGCGCCGGCGCCAGCAACGTCCGGTCGGGGCGCACATCGCCCTCGATCCACGGCTCGTCGGCCAGTTCCGCCAGCCGCAGCCGGGCCCGCCCGGCGAACCGGTGCCCGCGCGGCAGTGCCACGTACATCGGTTCGTCCCACAGGTCGTGCAGATCCGGACCCGTGGGCGGCACTGCGCCGGGAGCGCTCAGGACGGCCACGTCGAGCGCGCCTTCGGCGAGCAGCTCCACGTGTTTGGCGGTGGGGCCCTCCGTGTGGACGACGGTGACGCCCGGATGCCGGGCCGCGAACGAGGCGACGGCGCACGGCACGAGCGAGACGTCGGCGGTGGCGAAGGCTCCGACCCGCAGCGTCCCGCCGTCCAGTGAGCGCAGTACGTCCAGTTCGGCGCGGGCAGCGCGCAGCCGGTCCCGCATGCCCTGTGCGTGGGGCAGCAGCACCCGTCCCGCCTCGGTCAGCCGCACCCCGCGCGGCAGGCGGTCGAACAGTGCGGTGCCCCACTGCTCCTCCAGGGTCTGGATCTGCCGGGACACGGCCGACTGGGTGTAGCCCAGGCCGCGGGCGGCGGCGGTGAACGACCCGTCCCGTGCCACGCGCAGGAACACCTCGTACAAGCTCTGCGGATCATGCATGGCAGCCATGCTAGACATTCGCTTGTGGCATGGGTGGGGACTTTTCTACCGTCGACCCATGAAGAACGCAGCGAAGATCGCATTCCTCGGGCTCGGCTCCATGGGCGCCCCCATGGCGGCCCGACTGCTCGGTGCCGGGCACCGGTTGACCGTCTGGAACCGTACGGAGCACAAGGCGGCCCCGCTCGTCGCCGCCGGCGCCCGGCTCGCCGCCGGGCCGGCCGAAGCCGTCCGCGACGCCGACGTCGTCGTCACTATGCTGTCCGATCCGGCAGCCGCGCACACCGTGGCGGACGCCGTCATCCCCGCGCTGCGGCCGGGTACGCACTGGATCGACACCTCCACCGTGGGCCCCGACACGATCCACGCGCTGGCGGCCCGCCTCCCGGACGGGGTGACGCTGACCGACGCCCCGGTGATGGGCAGTGTGGACCGGGCCGCCGCGGGGCAGTTGTGGATCCTGGCGGGCGGCTGCCCCCTGCCCGAGCCGGTGCGTACGGTGCTGCGCCCGCTCGGCGAGATCACCGAGTGCGGGGCTCCCGGCACGGGGGCGGCCCTGAAGGTCGTCCTGATCAACGCGGCGATCGGCGGCGTCGCCCTGGTGTCCGAGGCCCTCGCACTCGGCCGGGCCCTCGGCCTGCCCGCGGAGCTGGTCCGCTCACAGCTGGCCAGGGGACCCCTGGCCGGCGCGGTCGCCCGCACGTTCGCCGAGGGCTCCCACTTCCCGGTCTCGCTCGCGGCCAAGGACGTGGCCCTGGCCACCGCCCACGCCTCTCTCCCGGTCCTGGAGGCCGTCGGATCCGTCCTCGCGGCCCGGCCCCGGCCGGACACGGAAGACATCAGCGCCCTCCGGCACTGACGGGGGACCCACCGCGGCGGCTCGGCGGCGACCGCGCATTGATTAGGATTCCGGCGATATCGACGGTGAGCCGCACGTGCACCGGAGTTCGTGCACGCACATGCAAGGGATGGTGACCGATGCTGGTCCAGGTTGACTGGCGCGTGATCACGGATGGGGCCGTGCCGGGAGATCTGCTGAGATTCCGGCCCGGGACGGCGGCCCGGATATGGCCCGACGGAGACGGCGCGCGGTTCGCGACGGAAATCGGGATCCCGCATTCGGGAGGGCTTTTCCGAATCCTGGAGGAGCTGGTGGACCGGGATCCGGCGACCCCGGACAGGGCCTTTGCCGAAGGGCCGGATCCCGAACCGGTCGACACCCCGCACGGCCGACTGCAACCGCTCGGGAAACTGTTCCAGGGGGACGTGTTCGTCCGTCTCGGCGACGGAACGATCTGGGTGTCCGACCCGGATTCCGAGATCGAGTACGAGCTGATCCACCGGGACGTCTCCTCGCTCAGCTACCTCGTCTACAAGTTCGCCGTGGAGAAGCCCGGCCCCGAGGAGCGCCCGGACCCCTACGACTGGGCTGCCGTCGAGGAGATCGTCCGTGAGGGCATGTCGCGGTGGGACCCCCTGCCGTTCGAGAGCGGGGCGCAGTTCTGGGAGTCGTTCCTCGACTCGTACCCCATGCTGTGACGGCGCGGCCGGCACCCGGCACCCGGCAGACGTGTGATCTGGGCTGCGGCCGCCCCGGACCGTATGATCAAGCGATGTCTGACATGACCGAAACCACACCCGGCTGGCTGACCAGCGATGAGCTGGACATGGCCAGGGCACGGATGCCCATCCTGTACGTCGAGGCCGTCCCCGTACGCGTGGACGACGCCGGTGAAGTCACCAGCATCGGACTGCTCCTGCGGATCGGGACGGACGGAACGATCAGCCGCACCCTGGTGTCCGGCCGTGTCATGCACCACGAACGGGTCCGTGACGCGCTGCTGCGCCACCTGGAGAAGGACCTGGGCCCGGTGGCCCTGCCCCGCGTCCCCACGTCGCTGCAGCCCTTCACGGTCGCCGAGTACTTCCCGACGGCGGGCATCACCGCCTACCACGACCCCCGGCAGCACGCGGTGTCACTCGCCTACGTCGTGCCGGTGACGGGTGATTGCCGTCCCCGGCAGGACGCCCTGGACCTCGTCTGGTTCAGCCCGCAGGAGGCGGCGTCGCCGGCCGTGCAGAACGAGATGCCGGGCGGCCACGCAGTGCTGCTGAAGCAGGCCCTCGCGCACGTGGGACACACGTACTGAAGTCGCCGCGCACCCGGTCCGCCGAAATGCCGTGTTGGGGGGGGGGGTGGGTGGGGGGGGTTTTTTTTGTTTTTTTATTATTATTTTATCTCCGGGGGGGGGGCGTACGTGGACCC
>NZ_JBHYVA010000483.1:0-6578 GCF_042750055.1 Streptomyces sp. NPDC059456 | reverse complement strand
CACACACAGCCCCCCACACCCCCCGCCCCCGGGCCGGCGGGCCCGCCCGCGCGCCCCCCCCCCGGGGCGGCGGCGTCGGCGCGCCCGGGAGGCGCAGCAGCGCCTCCGTCCCCGGACCGCCGTCCAGCGGGGCGCGCAGCGCGGCGGTGCCGCCCGCGCGCTGCGCCGTACGGGCCACGATCGACAGGCCGAGCCCGCTGCCCGGCAGGGCCCGCGCCGACGGCGACCGCCAGAACCGCTCGAACACGTGCGGCAGGTCATCGGCCGGGACACCGGGACCGTGATCGCGTACGGTCAGCTCGCCCGCCCGCAGCGACACCTCCACGGCGCCGCCCGGCGGGCTGAACTTCACCGCGTTGTCGAGGAGGTTGACCACCGCCCGCTCCAGCGCCGCCGCCTCGCCCCGCACGTACCAGGGCTGCAGGTCGCACGCGAAGGCCAGCTCCGGGCCGCGCAACCGGGCCCGGGACAGCGCGCTCTGCGCGATCTCGTGCAGGGCCACCACCTCCAGCCGGGCCGGCGGCGCCGCGTCCGGCCGGGACAGCTCCTGGAGGTCCCCGATCAGCGAGGCCAGCTCCGTCATCTGCGCCTTGACCGAGGCCAGCAGCTCCTTGCGGTCCTCGGGAGGGATGGCCCGCCCGGTGGACTCGCTGCGCGCCAGCAGCTCGATGTTGGTCCGCAGCGAGGTCAGCGGGGTGCGCAGCTCGTGGCCGGCGTCGGCGATCAGCTGGGCCTGGCGCTCCCGGGAGGACGCCAGCGCGGCCGTCATCGCGTTGAAGGACCGGGACAGGCGGGCGATCTCGTCCTCGCCCTCCACCGGGATCCGTACGGTGAGGTCCTCGGTACGGGCGATGTGTTCCACGGCGTCGGTGAGTTCGTCGACCGGGCGCAGCCCGGTCCGGGCCACCCACAGGCCGGCCGCACCCGCGCCGACCACACCGATGCCGCTGACCAGGAGCAGGACCCAGGCCAGGGTGGACAGCGGCTTGTCGACGTCGGCCAGCGGCTTGGCGATGGAGATCGCGAACAGCTGCCCGTTCGTCTGCGCGGCCAGGGTGTAGACCCGCATCGTGGTGCCGTCGGTGGTCGTCACGTCGTGCAGGGTGGGCAGCCGCTTGCCCGAGGCGACCTGCCGGTCGACCGGGGTGACGGGCAGGGTGGTCATCCCGCCCACCCAGCAGTGGCCGCCGTCCGCGGTGACGATCTGGACGGTCGCGTTCAGGTTCCCGGCGATCTCCTGCGTGGGCCGGGCGGGCGCGGTCACACAGCCTTCCCGCAGCACCCGCACCACCTGGGCGTCCGGGTTGGTCGCCATCAGGGAGCGGTCCAGCTGCTCGCTCAGCTGCGTGCGGACCATCACCCACGACACGGCGGCGACGGCGGCGACCGCCACCGCCACCGCCACCGTGACCAGCAGCGCGAGCCGCGAGCGCAGCGGCAGGGCGCGGAATCTGGCGACCGGGCTCACTCGGGACCCCCGGAATCGCCGGCCCCGGCCACGCGCAGCACGTACCCCACCCCGCGCACGGTGTGCACCAGGCGGGGCTCGCCCCCGGCCTCCGTCTTGCGGCGCAGGTACATGACGTACACGTCCAGGGAGTTGGAACTCGGCTCGAAGTCGAAGCCCCAGACGGTCTTGAGGATCTGCTCGCGGGTCAGCACCTGGCGCGGGTGCGCCAGGAACATCTCCAGCAGCGTGAACTCGGTGCGGGTCAGTTCCACCGGGCGCCCGGACCGGGTGACCTCGCGGGTCGCGAGGTCCATGCGCAGGTCGGCGAAGGCCAGGGTCTCCGTGTCCGGTGCGTCCCCGCCGCCGGGCCGCGGGGCGGCGTACGCACTGCGGCGCAGCAGGGCGCGGACGCGGGCGAACAGTTCGTCGAGCTCGAACGGCTTGACGAGGTAGTCGTCGGCGCCCGCGTCGAGGCCGGTGACGCGGTCGCCGACGGTGTCGCGGGCGGTGAGCATCAGGATCGGGGTGGTGCTGCCGGAGGCGCGCAGCCGGCGGGCCGCCGTCAGCCCGTCCATCCGGGGCATCTGGATGTCCAGGACGATCAGGCCGGGGTCGTACGCGGCGGCCTTGTCGAGGGCGTCGAGACCGTCGACGGCGGTCTCCACGGCGTATCCCTCGAAGGCGAGGCTGCGGCGCAGGGCCTCCCGCACGGCCGGCTCGTCATCGACGACGAGGATGCGGTGCGGGTCGCCTTCGGCCGGATTCATCTGCGGTCCCCCAGGGGTCGTGGTCGGTCCTACCAGGCTCGCACGGCCCGCCTAGAAGGAAGTCCCGAAGCCGTAGGCGGCGCCGCCGTTGTTGCCGCTGTCGCCGTTGGTGTCGCCGGCGCCGCCGGAACCGCCCTTGCGCAGGGACGCCAGGTCGGACTTGACCGTGTTCACCGGGATGGCGAAGCCGAGGCCGACGCTGCCGGCGCCGGAGCTGTCGCTGGAGGGGGAGAAGATCGCGGAGGGCATGCCCACGATCTCGCCGTTCATGTTGACGAGGGCGCCGCCGGAGTTGCCCGGGTTGAGGGAGGCGTCCGTCTGGATGGCCTTGTACGAGGTGGTGTTCGAGCCGGTGTTCCCGTTGAACTGCTGACCGTCGTACGAGAACGGCCAGCCGCCGCTGCCGCGCTGCCGCTGCGGCGCCTGCTGCTCGGACTTGGGGACGTTCACGTCGCGGTTCAGGGCCGAGACGATGCCGCTGGTGACCGTGCCGGTGAGGCGGTCCGGCGAACCGATGGCCACGACCTGGTCGCCGACCCGCAGGCCGTCGGAGTCACCGAGCTTGGCCGCCTTGAGGCCGCTCGCGCCCTGGAGCTTGATCAGGGCCAGGTCCTTGTCGGGGTCGGTGCCGACGGTCTTCGCCGTGTACTTCTTGCCGTCGCTCATCGTCACCTGGATCCCGGTGGCGCCGTCGACCACGTGGTTGTTGGTGACGATCTCGCCGTCCGCGGTGACCACGATCCCGGAGCCGGTGCCCTGACCGGAGCCGGTGCGGGTGTCGATCCGTACGACGGAGGGGCTGACCTGCTCGGCCACGCCGGCGACCGTGCCGGTGCTGGACTGCGAGACGTTGGCGGCGCTGATGCCGCCGCCGCTGCGGCCCTGGGAGGCGAGCAGCTGCTCCACACCGACGGCGGTGCCGCCCCCGACGACGGCGGCGGCCAGCGCCACGGCGGCGAGCAGCGCCACGGGCCGCTTGGCGCGGACCGCGTGGGCGGGGCCGGCCGGGACCGGCGGGGGCTGGTGCGCTTCGAACCATCCGGGCGCCGCTGCCGGGGCCGCCGGGCCCGCCGGCGGCGGGTAGGCGGGCGGCGGCGGGTAGGCCCCGCCGAGGGGCGCGCTCTGGGCCGGGCCGTTCTCTTGCGGGTACTCGCCTTCGCGGCGGAAGTTCTCGGTCATGCCTATGACTGTGTCCGCGGATCATGAGAGCTTCCTGAGTCCCCGCTGAGAAGCCCGACAGAACCTCGTATGCCCGATATAAACCCGGGGGGTTCCCCGGGCACCCCGGGCCCGGGGTGCCCCGGAAGCCCGCCGAGGGGTGCGAGGGGCGCGTCGGAAATCAGTGGCAGCCGCAGGAGCGGCGGATCACCAGTGCCGAGGGGAACTGCTTCAGGCGTTCGCGGCGGGAGCCCGCCACGCGCAGGCCGTCGTCCAGGACGAGGTCCACCGCGGCCCGCGCCATCGCCGGGCGGTCGGACGCCATCGTCGTCAGCGGCGGGTCCGTCAGGGCCGCCTCCTTGACGTCGTCGAACCCGGCCACCGCCAGCTCCCCGGGCACGTCGATGCGCAGCTCCCGCGCCGCGCGCAGGACGCCGATCGCCTGGTCGTCGGTGGCGCAGAAGATGGCCGGCGGCCGGTCCGGGCCGGAGAGGACCTCCAGCGCCACGCGGTACGCGTCGTAGCGGTTGTACGGGGCCTCGAAGAGCCGGCCCTCCACCGAGCGGCCGGACTCCAGCATGGCCCGGCGCCAGCCCTCGACGTGGTCGGCGACCGGGTCGCCGACCGACGGGGTGTTCTCCACCCCGCCGATGCAGGCGACGTACTCGTGCCCGTGTTCCAGCAGGTGGCGGGTGGCGAGCTGGGCGCCGCCGATGTCGTCCGTGACCACGGCGACGTCGTCGATCGCCTCCGGGCGCTCGTGCAGCAGCACGACCCGCGCGTCCCAGGCCTCGATCTCGCTGGCCGCCTGCTCGCTCATGCCCTGGCTGACCAGGATCAGGCCCGAGACCCGCATGCCGAGGAAGGCCCGCAGGTAGTGGACCTCGCGCTCGGTGCGGTAGTCGGAGTTCCCGACCAGGACCATCTTTCCGCGCTCGGCGGCGGCCTGCTCCACGGCGTGCGCCATCTCCGCGAAGAACGGCTGGCGCGCATCCGGGACGATCATGCCTATGAGGTCGGTGCGCCGCGACGCCATCGCCTGGGCGACCCGGTCCGGGCGGTAGCCCAGCTCCTTGATCGCGGCGAGTACACGCTCGCGCGTGGCCGGGGCGACCGGCCGGGGTCCGTTGTTGATGACGTAGCTCACGACGGCGGTAGAAGTTCCCGCAAGTCGCGCCACGTCGTCCCGCGTCACCTTGGCCACGCCCGGGAGTCTACGCGGGGTGACCTACCTCTGGGCAGGCCGTCCTGCCGACTGGACGATCGCAGGAGGTTCCTCCATACGGGGGACGTCGCCCGACGCCTTGGCAGCGGCCTGGGCCGCGGCCTCCGCAGCCGCCCGCTCGACCTTCTCCGGAGTGACGAAGCGGTAGCCGACGTTGCGGACCGTACCGATCAGCGACTCGTGCTCGGGGCCGAGCTTCGCGCGCAGCCGCCGTACGTGGACGTCCACCGTCCGGGTGCCGCCGAAGTAGTCGTACCCCCAGACCTCCTGGAGCAGCTGGGCGCGGGTGAACACCCGGCCCGGGTGCTGGGCGAGGTACTTCAGCAGTTCGAACTCCTTGAAGGTGAGGTCGAGGACCCGGCCCTTCAGCTTCGCCGAGTACGTCGCCTCGTCGACCGACAGGTCGCCGTTGCGGATCTCCATGGGGGAGTCGTCGGAGCCCAGCTGCTGGCGGCCGGTGGCCAGCCGCAGCCGTGCCTCGACCTCGGCCGGGCCCGCGGTGTCGAGGAGGACGTCGTCGATGCCCCAGTCGGCGGTGACGGCCGCTAGGCCGCCCTCGGTGACGACGAGGATCAGCGGACAGCCGGGTCCGGTGGAGCGGAGCAGCTGGCAGAGCGACCGCACCTGCGGCAGATCGCGGCGGCCGTCGACGAGGATGACGTCCGCGCCGGGGGTGTCGACGAGGGCCGGGCCCTCGGCGGGAGCCACCCGGACGTTGTGCAGCAGCAGGCCGAGGGCGGGCAGCACCTCGGTGGACGGCTGCAGGGCATTGGTCAGCAGCAGGAGGGAGCTCATGCCCGTCCACCTGCCCAGGTCGAGCGGTCTTGCACGGTTCGCCGGTCCATCACGTCGGTTCCTCCTCGGTCCCGTCGAGGACGTTCGCGGTACTGCTTCGTACGTGGTGCGTGGTGCGTGCTGCGGTCGTGGCGGCCTGCCGGTCCCCGCGCCCTGAGGCCCGGCGGACACCACTGTTCTCGGTCCGTTCAACGTGCTGAAAGCACAAAAGGACCCGGGGGCAACGTTGCCCGGATCCTCTCGCCAGCAGAATAGCCCACCCGCCGGTGCGGGGCAGGGGTTCGGCCTCCGCCTCTTCTGTGGTTCCTGCCACCCTTATGCCCAGCTTATGCCCCGGTTTCACCGGATCGATGGACGTACGGCAGGCCGCCCGGGCGCACACGGGGCGCGCGGAGGCACACCGGACCAGAGGACCGGAGGGGTCATCATGGAGGCCGACGGTAGAGAGCCGACGATAGGAGCTGCAGTGGCAACCGGAACCATCCGCTACTGGGCGGCGGCCAAGGCCGCGGCCAAGACGGCGG
Organism: Streptomyces sp. NPDC059456; assembly: GCF_042750055.1. Classification (NCBI taxonomy): domain Bacteria; kingdom Bacillati; phylum Actinomycetota; class Actinomycetes; order Kitasatosporales; family Streptomycetaceae; genus Streptomyces; species Streptomyces sp. NPDC059456. The sequence goes on along the minus strand of NZ_JBHYVA010000483.1, from coordinate 659 downwards.
AGGAGCCGTACTCGGCGCAGACACTGGCCGAGGCGCTCGACGCCGTGCGGGAACGCCACCCCGGAGAGCTGACCCGGGTCCTGCAGCGCTGCTCCTTCCTCGTGAACGACGAGCCCGTGGGCAAGCGCCCGCACGATGCCGTTCCGCTGACCGAGGGGGGCACCGTCGAGGTGCTCCCGCCGTTCGCGGGCGGGTGAGCGGAAACCGATGAGTACCCCCGAGGAACAACAGCACCAGCAGGCCGCGCGGGCCGCGCAGGCCGCCCAGCAGGACCCGTACGGGACCCAGACCTGGCAGTCCGACACCTGGGACACCGGCTACCAGCCGGTCCAGCCGCAGCCGCAGTCGCAGCCGCAGCCGGGCGCAGTGCCCGGGCAGCAGGTGGCCCCCGAGGGCTGGTTCCGGGACGAGCCCCGGGCCCCGCAGGCCCCGGCCGAGTCCCGGGACTGGTCCGGGGGCGCCGCCTCCGGCGCGGCGTGGCCGCAGGGCCCCGCAGCCGCCGCCGAACAGTCCGTGCAGTCCGCGTACCCGCCGCCCCACCAGGGCCAGGGCCAGGCGGCGGCCGCACCGCAGCCCGTGGCTCCCGAGGGCTGGTTCCGGGACGAGGCGCCCGCGGCCGCCTGGTCGGCGGGTTCCGGCTCGGCCGCGGAGCAGACGGC
>NZ_JBHYVA010000482.1:0-6609 GCF_042750055.1 Streptomyces sp. NPDC059456 | reverse complement strand
CCGAACCGACAAACTCGCCATCGCCTACCAGGCCGCACTCCACATCGCCGGCATCCTCATCTGGACCCGACGCTGACCAAAGAGACAGAACCTAGCGATCCAGTAGAAAGGAGGGCGGCAGCGCATGACCTAATCGGATGCGTTGTCTCCGTTTTGGGCTTGACGGCTCACTACCTGGGTAGGCGCCAGCCGTGTCCGGCGGCTTGCCCGGACTCGGATCCAAGGAGCACCATGATTCTCATCCTCGGACTCATCATCTTGATCGTCGCTGTCATCGTCGCTTTGGCCGGAATATTCGGCAATACGGGTGCGGGGCACGGCCTCGGTGCCGGCGGTGATTTCTCGATATTCGGGTACCACGCAACCGGTTCGACCGGATCTCTCTTTCTGATCGGGATCATCGTGGGGGCCGTGGCCCTCTTGGGTCTGGCTCTGGTCATGATGGGAGCCCGGCGTTCGGGGCGTCGCTCGGTGCGCGCCCGACGGGAACTCGGCACTTCACGCCGTGAGGCCGGCGCTGTCGACCGCGCGCACGAGCGCGAGCGCGACGATCTCATCAAGCAACGTGACGACGCCCGCGCCGAGACCGCTGCTCCAGTGGCGGGCGCGCCTCGCGCCGACACCGCTGCCCCAGCGGACGCGCCCCGCGCCGTGACCACTTCGTCCGTGGCGAATGCTGCCCGCAGCCGGGGCCACTGGTTCGGCCGCCGAGCCGCACCCCGCTGAAAGGCGGCGGGGCGCACGGAAACCCCATGCCCCGTTCAACAGCGATGAAGGGTAATGCCGATGCGACTCCCCTTCCGCTTCCGGTCCTCGCGGACCGCGCGCCCTCGGCACGGCCGACGGCCGACGTACGGTTCCTGGCTGGCGAGCACGCTCAGCGGGACGGGCGCGACCTGGTTTTGCCCGACAGTGGGGACGGCGCCCTCGTCCTCGTCCTCACCGCAGAGTTCGACACCGCATCCACGGCCCCGCTCCGCAGGGCCTTGACCGATGCGCAATCGGCCGAGGCCCTGCGGACGGTCGTCGACGTGTCCGGAGTCGTCTTCGCGGACTCCGGCCTGATCCGGCTCCTCGAACTCAGCGGCGCGGCGGGGATCCTGCGCATCACACCGGACGTCGAATCGGCACGCCGCGACAGTCGGACTTGGCATCCCCGAATGCATCCTGAGGCCGTGCAGGTCGCCTCGAGAAAACCCGGCGTCGCGGCGAGTCAGCCCGGCCAGGTTCCCGTCACACGGCGCACGGCCACAGCCCCCGAGCGATCGACCGCGGCCTTGACCACGGCGAAGATCGCGCCCTGGACGGCAGCGGCGATCAAGATCTGCTTCCAGGAGCGGTCCTCGTCCGTCGGACTGGGCGCCTCTCCTTCCCCTTCGACGACCTTCCAGACCCGTTTGAACGCCGCCCCCGCGATCAGGCCGCTGACGGCTCCCAAGGCCAGTCCGACCGGCGCATAGGCGGCCTTGGAGACTCTCATCGGCCTACGCGGCTGCGCCGCACCAGCTGGAAGGCGACCAGGGCGGCGCCGGCCACGAGCAGGGGCTTGCGGTTGGCGCGTGCCACGCTCGCGACCTGGCCGGCCTTGTGCAGAACCGGATCGGGTGTCGTGTCCTTCACCAGCTGCGCGGCACGGTGTGCCGTTACAGAGATCTGGTCGACGACCGCGGCCGTCTTCTCGGCGGCCCGTTCTTTGGCAACGGCCGTCTTCTCCGTCGCCTGTGCCGTGATGCCGGCCTTGCCCGCCAGCGCATCGACCGTCTGCCCGAGTTCGTCACGGCTGCGCTCGACCTGCTCGCGCAGCTCCTCGGGAGTGGGTGAGCCCATATTTGTTCGCGGGTCGTTGGTCATCAGTGCGTCATCTCCTTGATCTGGGCCGGGCCGGCCTTGACGCCGTCGACGGCTGAAGAGGCCGCCGCCCTTTCCAAGCGCTTGCCTTTCCGAGTCATTTCTGCGCGCATACCCGGTAAATGCACACGCACCCTCGGGGGACGCAGATCGAATGGACCGGCCGGGCACCTGTCGCGCTGGCCTGACGAGCAGACCATGGCCGCGCTCGCCGAGCACGGTGTCCGGATGGCCGCCCACGACGTGAAATCCGGCGTGAAGACCGACAGGGGAGACGGAGGCGCCTGGCCCGAGATCCGGGACAGGATGGGCTGCGACATCCTCCTCCTGTCGACGCCGATCCGGCTCGGGCACCGGTCCGGCTCAGCCCGCCTCAAGGCCGCGCCGTAACCGGAGAGCCGACGGCACCTGCGCGGCCCCTTCCCCCGAAGCCCGACCAGGACGGACCCGAGACCGTGGGTCCGACCACGCAGGCGACCGGAGCGGACCAGGCACGCGTGGCGCAGAGCGGCGCCTACCTGACGACGGCCCAGGGCGCGCGACTACCCGGCAGTGATCACTCCTTGAACGCCGGAACGCGCGGACCGGTACGGATCCAGGACCACCACCTGCGCGTGCGCGAGAAGATCACGCACTTCGACCACGAACGGATCCGGGGGCGGGTCGTCCACGCCCGGGGTTCCGGCGCCCTTGCCGTTTTCCAGGGCTACGGAACGGCCGGCGAGGTCGGCGAGGTGTCCAAGGCCGATTTCCTCGCCCAGGACGTGGAGACGCCCGTGTTCGTCCGGTTCTCCACCGTTCTGGGCTCGCGCGGCTCTGCCGATACCCTGCGCGACACACGCGGCTTCGCCACGACGTTCTACACCGACGAGGGCACCTTCGGCCTGGTCGGCAACAACATCGCGGTGTTCTTCATCCAGGACGCCGTCAAGTTCCCCGACGTCATCCACGCGGCCAAACCGCATCCGGACCGGGAGGTCCCGCAGGCGCAGAGCGCCCACGACAGGTTCTGGGCGTGTTCAACACACCCGAGCAGACCTTCGAGGGCATCGGCCTCCTCGACCCCACCAAGATCGTCCCGGAGGAGCTCCCACCCGTTCAGCCCATCGGACTGATGACCCTGAACGCCAACACCAAGAACTACTTCGCCGAGACCGAGCAGGTCGCCTTCCACCCCGGGCACCTGGTCCCCGGCATCGACGTCACGGACGACCCGCCCAGCCGCGCCTCTTCTGGCTGAGCATGACCCCGACGGAGCGCGAACACATCATCGCCGCCTACACCTTCGAACTGAACAAGTGCTACGAGCCGGCGATCGAGGAGCGCGCCCTGAAGGTACTGGCCAACGTCGATCCGCAGCCGTGCAAGCAGGTCGCCGCGGGACTCCGTTCAGGTCCCCGACGCCACCGTGCCGCTCGTCACGGCCGACCCCAGCCCCGCCCTCTCCCAGATGGGAGGGACCCGGCCGGCCGACGGCCGCGTCATCGGCATCGTCGCCGACCCCGCATCCGGCGTGGACGGCCTGCGGGCCGCCTGTCAGCCCGTCCTGGACAACGGCACGGTGCCGCTCGTCATCGCCCCGACCGGCGCCGTCCTCGACCCCGAAGGTGGACCGATCGCCGTTCAACGGATCTTCGCCGCCGCCCGTTCCGTCGAGTTCGACGCCCTTCTGCCGGCCGGCGCGCCCCAGGCCGGCCCAGACGCGTACGGTGCACGCGACGCCAAGGCCGGCACCGCCCGGCCACCCGAAGCCACCGACCCCCGCGTACTGCTGCTCGTCACCGAGGCGTACCGCCACGGTAAAGCCATCGGAGGCTGGAACGGCGCGGCCGTGTGATCGTGCCCGACCCGGCCCTGCGGCCGCGGCCGGGTTCACCCCGGGCGGCACCCCGGGCCGCGACTCCCCCATTGGCACGCCAGTCGTTCGGGTGCAGTCGAAGCCAGGGCGGGAGCACGACGCTACACCGGGTAGGCGTCGTACATGAACTCCCACACCCCCGACACCTCGACCATGGCACGGCAGCGCGCCGTGATCGACACTGTCTCGGCACGTTGGCTGACGACCCTGGACCGGCTCGAGCGGACCACGGTGGCCGACCCGGCGATCAGGGCGCTCCAGCGGGGAATCCGCTCACTCCCCCTGGGCTGGATGCGCGATCTGCTGCACGGCAGGCCGCTGGGCCACCCGGTGCATCCCGTGCTGGTGCAAGTGCCCATCGGATGCTGGCTGTCGACTGCCGTGGTGGACTGCGTACCGGGCGCACAGCGAGCGGCGACGACCCTCACCGCCGTCGGACTGGCAGGCGTCGCCCCGGCGGCGCTGGCCGGCTGGGCGGACTGGGCGGACCTCCCCGCCGAACAGGCCCGGGTGGGTCTGGCCCATGCGGTCGCGAACGCGGCCGCGGTGGCCTGCTACACCGCGTCCTTGAGGTCGCGGCTCCACTGCCGCTCGGCGAAAGGCCGACTGTGGTCCCTCGGCGGCCTCGCCGCCGTCGCCGTCACCGGCGCGCTGGGCGGACACGTCGCCTACCGACAGGCCGTCGGAGCACCCCCCGCCGCATGAGTCACACCCGCCGCGCGCGCTCGACCGGTTCCGTCCGGTGTCCGATGGCCCCGGTCGGCCGGCGCTGTGCTGAGACGCTCAGTCTCCTACCGCTCGGGCGTCGCTCCGGGGGTCGCGCGGTGTGGCCGTGTGGTCGGGATGGTCCGGGGTACGGCGGATCTCCTTGAGCCGGGCCTCCAGGAGGTGCTCACGCCCGCCGGCCAGCTCGTCGACGATGTCGCGTTCCATCGCGGCGAACGGCTGGTGGTACGTGGAGTTGTAGGCCTCGACGATCTGGAACGTCCAGTGGTCAGGGATCACGTTGCGGCCCACGATCTCGCGCTCGACCCGCACTGCCTGCGCCTCGTGGCCCGCCTCCCGCAGGAGCCGGACGGCGTCCCCCAGCTCGAAGTCCGCGGTCCCGGTCAGCTGGTGGAACCCATAGAGATGGCCGCGGGCCCGCTCCGTGGTCTCCAGGGCTTTCGACAGAGCGCCCAAGGCGCGCAGTGTCTTCTCGTCGACGCCCTCGGGCACCTGGTGCTCCGGATCCATCTCGCCATCGATATGCATGAGGTCCTCTTTCCCGAAAAACACTTTGCCGAGCGGTCGATTGAGCCGTACGGCGCAAGTCGGCCTCACCGGACGTACGGGCCCGGCCGGTGTCTGCGAGGTACCGTCACGCAACCGCCGGACCAGGAGACCGAAGAGCCAACCTCCCCACATCGCACGTATGACACCCCTGGACGGATGAGGAGACCTCATGCACCACACGATCAGCCGGATTCTGGTGACGGGTTCCGCCGACGGGCTGGGACGGGCCGCAGCACACTCGCTGCTGACCGCGGGCTACGAAGTGGTGGTGCACGCGCGGAACCCGGAACGCGCCGCCGGCCTCCGTCCGCTGCTGGACCGGGGAGCAGACATCGTGGTGGGCGACTTCACGGACCGCGACGCCGTACGGCGCATCGCACAGGAGCTGAACGACGCGGAGCCCCTCGACGTGGTCATCCACAACGCCGGCGTGTGGAGCGGCCCGGCGGTCATGCCGGTCAACATCATCGCGCCGTACCTGCTGACGGCCCTGCTGCGCGGACCCCGGCGCCTGGTGTACCTGAGCAGCGGCTCGCACTTCGGCGGACGCGCCCACCCCTCGCTCGCCGGCATCGACTGGCGGGGCGAGCACTCGGGCTCGTACGCGGACAGCAAGCTGTTCGTCACGGCGCTCGCGGCCGCGGTGGCACGGATCCACCCGGGGGTGCTGAGCAACGCCGTGGATCCGGGCTGGGTGCCGACGAAGATGGGAGGCCCGAACGCGCCGGACGACCTCGAACTCGGCCACCGGACGCAGGAGTGGCTGGCCACGAGTGACGACCCCCAGGCCCTGACGACCGGCGGGTACTGGTATCACCGGCAGCGGCGACCACCGCATGAAGCGGTCCATGACCAGGCTTTCCAGGAGCGCCTGTTGGAAGCGCTGGCCCGTGAAACGGGCGCCGCGATCTGACCCGCACGTGCGGCGGGCCATCGCGTGGACGGGCACGCCGTGCTCGGCTGCCGCCCGAAGCAAGAACCGATCCGCCGCGGCGCACGGCATGGCGTCGAAGGGAACGGCCCGCGCGGCGGGCGAAGATGGAAGGCTCCGGCGCCGCATCCGCGGGCCGCGACAGAAAGGGGCACCGTGACGCCTTCGTTCACCATCGAGGCCGAGCGCCGCGGCAACACCGTCCTGATCAGCTTCATCGGAGACCTGAACGCGAGTGCCGCGCCGGCCCTGTACGAGGTCCTGCCGGTTCTCGCCGACGACACGAGCGTCGACGTCCTCATGCTCGACCTGCACGGGGTGGCCCGCATGGACACCGCGGGACTGCTGCTGCTCCTGGACCTGCACCGGCGAGCCGAATGCCTCGGTCTCCGGGTGCTGGCCGTCGGCTGGCGCGAACAGCCCCAGCAGCTCATGGCCACCGTCGCGGGGATCCGCGGGCGGGGATCCGCCACAGGAGAGCGCTATGCCCTCGCCGGATTCCGCCGCCTGATCGAAACGCGCGCCGAACACCAGCACACCGCCGCGCTGGACACCGCTGCCCGCACCTGATCTCACCCTCCGCCCATCCCGCGACCCCTGGGCCCCCCGGCGGCGCCGGGCGGGCCCCCCCCGGGCGGGCCGGCGCCCGGCCGGGGCGGGGGGCCCCCCCCCGGGGGCGGGGGGCGGGGGGGGGGGG
>NZ_JBHYVA010000481.1:0-6615 GCF_042750055.1 Streptomyces sp. NPDC059456 | reverse complement strand
GTCACCAACGGCGCCGACTCCCGGATCGGCGCCCACTCGGTCGTCCTCGACGACCTTCCGCCGCGCAGCCGCGGCGTGGGTGACCCCCACCCCCCCCCACCGCCCCCCCACCCCACCCCCCCCGCCGCGGCCGCGGGCCCCCCCCCCCCCGCGCGGGCCGGTGGTGCGGGGTGTTACCGGGTGGCGGTGGCGCTGAGGTCGGTCGGTGCGGTGAGCGTGCCGGGAACCGGACGCCAGGCGGTCCAGTTGCCCACGGTGGTGTCGAGGGTCGTGCTCTGGACCGTGCCGGCGGCGCCGAGGGCGTAGACGCTGATGTTGCCTGCGGCGGCGGTGCTGGAAAGGCGGGTCAGTCCGGTGCCGCCGACCTTGGTCCAGGTCGGCCGGAAGGCGCCGGCGAAGTAGTCGCCGGCCTGGCTGTAGAGGGCGCCGTCGGAGCCGATGACCTGGATCTGGACCGTGGCTCCGGTGCGGGCGACCGTGATGTCCTTGGCGCCGGTGATGCCGCCGGGGATGTCACCCCAGTTGTTCCAGGTGTTGCTGCGCGTGTCGAGGTCGCGGCCGTAGACCTTGCCGCCCGCGATGCCGTAGAGGCGTACGTAGGGGCCCGCCTTCACCGAGGTGAGGGCGGTCAGCCCGGTGAATCCGGGGACGGCGGTCCAGTAGGGGTTCCACCGGCCGGCGTTGTAGTCGCCGACCTGCGTGTGGAGGTCGCCGTTGGATCCCACGATCTGTACGTACAGCACGTTGTCGATCATGGTGGCGGCGATGTCCTTGACGCCCACGGCGCCTCCGGGCACCTCGGTCCAGTTGCCCCAGACACCGGTGGACGGGTTGTACTCACGGTCGTAGACCCGGCCGCCGGCGACACCGACATAGCGGATCGTGCTGCCCGTGTCGACGCTGGTCAGGTTGGTGACCGGGAGGCCGCCGACGGTGTTCCACCGGGGCGCGAAGGCGCCGGTGGCCAGGGTGCCGTTCTGGATGGCCAGAGCGTCGGGCGCGGTCGCGGCCAGCGTCACCCTGGAGGGCGCGGCCATGACGGCCGCGGACACGTCGGTGGCGCCGGAGAGGTTGCCCCCGAGATCCTGGAACGTGCTCCAGGTGCCGGTACCGGTGTCGAGCCGGGCGTTTTTGATCTTGCCCGCGGCGTCGGTCGCGTAGAGCTCGAGGGCGTTGCCCGAGGGAGCGCTGGTGATGTTCGTCAGACCGGTGCCGCCAACCCTGCTCCACGCGTCGTTCCAGCGGCCGGCGTCGTAGTTGCCGAACTGGGTCCACACGGCGTCGTCACCGCCGACGATCTGCACCCGGACGTTGTTTCCGATCATGCTGGATGCGATGTCCTTGACGCCGCTGGCGCCCCCGGGCACCTCGCCCCAGCGCGTCCAGCTGCCGTCGCGGGTGTCGAAGTCACGGCCGTAGACGCGCCCGTCGCCGACGGCCTGGACGCGCACGATGGGGCCGGCGGGCGCGCTGGTGACGCGCGTCAGTCCGGACGCCCCGACCGCGGTCCACAGGTCGTTCCAGCGGCCGGCCCGGTAGTCGGCGACCTGGGAGTAGAGATTGCCGTCGGCGCCGACGATCTGCACGTGGACGCTGGTGCCGACCAGAGAGGCGGCGATGTCCTTGGCGCCGGCGGCGCCCCCGGGCACCTCGCCCCAGCCGGACCACATGCCGTTCGACGCCAGGTGGAGGTCCTGGCCGTAGACCCGGCCGTCGACGATCGCGTAGGCGCGCACCACGTCGCCGTCGCGGACGGTGGCCACGCGGGACACGTCCTTGCCGTCGACCTTGGCCCAGGACTGGCCGTACTCCCCGTAGCCGAGGTCCCCGAACCGGGACCACATCGCTCCGCCGCCACCGGCCAGCAGGGACACCTGGTCGCCCGTGCGCGGAGCGGTGATCGAGCCGATCCACGCCGCGAGGTTGTCGGTGCGGGAGGAAAGGGCGCCGGTACGGGTTTCCGTGGGATCGGCGCCGAGGCAACCACCCTGCCAGGAGCGGCTGTTGACGCCGACGAGCTCGCCGGCCGAGTTGAGGAGGGGGCCGCCGGTGTCGCCCTTGCAGAGGGCGTCGGTGCCCTTGCCGGTGAGGGAAAGGGTGGCCCCGTCGGACGTGTTCAGCGTGAACGCTCCGGTGTGGGGCTTGCCGGGTACCCAGTCGGTCCTCGTCCTGCCGAAGCCCGCGGCGGTCACCTCGGCACCCGCCGCCGGAGCCGTCGCGGCGAACTTGGCGGTCGGGACGCCGACGGCCGGGGCCGCGAGGCGGGCGAGGACGAGGTCCCGGTCGGCGGCACTGGCGGAGACTTCGACGATCTCGCGGCTCTGGCCGTCGCTCAGCCTCGCGGTGGCCTGCAGCGCGGGCTTGCCGGCCGGGACCGCCACGCCGGGAGTGGTGGCGAAGCAGCTCGCCGCGGTCAGGACCCAGCGCGGGTCGATCAGGGTCGCGGTGCAGCCGCGACCGTTCACTTCGTCGCCGAGTGCCAGCTGCACGAGGGAGGCGTACGGTCCGGCGGGGGCCTCCGGGCCGGTGACGGCCCGGGCGGTGCCGGCGGTGACCAGACCCGCGGCGACCGCGGTCGCCGTCAGCGCGAGGCCGGCCCGCGTCGAGCGGGGGTGGAGAACTGACATGCGGAGCATCCTTAAGCAGCGGGATCAGGTTCTGGTGCGCGGGTGCGCGAAGGGGCGGGCCCGGCTCGTCGGCCCTGACGCCCACGACGGCGTCGGCCCCGTGACCGGGATCGCGGAGCCGCCGCCGTCGCGGGATCGGGGGAGTCGGATCAGCTGTGCAGGGTGGCCGTGATGGCGAGGGCGCCGGGGGCCCCGGGCAGACCCTCCAGCGGCACGGTCGCGGGCGCGCCCCAGGTCCGGTCGGCGTGGCGGGTGATGTGCACGACCCGGCCGTCGTCGGTGGTGACGCCGAGCTGGAGCTCGCCGTTGACGGCGGCGGCCGACAGGGCCTTGGCCGTGACGCTGCCGAGGTAGGGCTTCAGGTCTCCGAACGGGGTCCACGTGCCGTCGAAGTTGCGGAGCGAGTGGTACTGGTGGGTGCCGTTGTCGGTGGCCACGGTGAAGTGCGTCCCGTCGCCGGCACCGGCCATGCCGATCGCGGTGACGGGTCCGGTGCCGCCGGCGGCCTGGGCCACGTTGCCCCAGCTCAGCCAGTTGCCGTTCGTCTGGCGGATGCTGTGGTAGGGCTTGCCACCGCTGACGAGACCGACCTGGAGCTCGCCGCGGACGCTCGCGGTCGCGGCGGCGGTGACGTTGCCGAGGGAGCCGCTGCTGATGTCGCGGAAGGGGGTCCAGTTGCCCGTCGCGTCGCGGACGGTGTGGAAGGCCTTACCGTCGGCGACGGCGACGACGTGGAGGTCGTACCCGATGGAGACGGCCGAGACCTGGGTGAGCTTGCCGAGGGTGCCGGACACGGCGAAGACGTCTCCGAACCGGCCCCAGGTGCCGTCCGCCTTGCGGATGGTGTGGAAGAGTCCGCCGCTCGTGCTGATGGCCAGCACGTGCGTGTCGCCGTTGATGCCGGCAGCCGCGGAGCTGCGGATCCCGCCCAGGCTGCTGACCTTGCCCTGGACGTCGGTGAACCCGGTCCAGGAGCCGTCGGGCAGGCGGATGCCCTGGTAGAGGCTGCCACCGGACTGGACGAGGGTCTCGGTCTGCCATCCCGGCGTCGTCGCGCGGTATCCGTCGATCCACTCACGCAGGTCGTCCACGCGGGCCGCGATCGCGCCGGTGCGGGTCTCGGCGGGATCGCCCGCGTAGCAACCACCCTGCCAGGAGCGGCTGTTGACGCCGACGAGCTCACCGGCGGCGTTCAGCAGCGGACCGCCCGTATCACCCTTGCAGAGGGAGTCGGTGCCCTTGCCGGTGAGGGTGAGGCCGGTGGCATCGGCGGCGTTCACGGTGAACGAGCCGGTGTGGAGCGTGCCGGGCACCCACTCCGTCCTGGTCCGCCCGAACCCGGCCGCCGTGACGTCGGCGCCGGTCGCCGGTGCCGCCGTCGCGCGCTTGACGCCTGCGGGGGCGGTGGCGGGGGCGGCCAGACGGGCGAGGACGACATCGCGGTCGGAGCGCGGAGCGATCTCGGTGATCTCGACGGTCTTGCCGTCGCCGAGGGTCGCCGAGGTCTTCAGCGCCGGCTTGCCGGCCGGCACCGTCGTGCCCGGGGTGGTCGCGAAGCAACTCGCGGCGCTCAGGATCCAGTTGGCGTCGATCAGAGTGCCGGTGCAGCCACGGCTGTGGGCCTCGTCGCCGATGACCAGCTTCACGGCGAAGGCGTACTGGCCGGAGGGTGCCTCGGGGCCCACGACGGCCTGGGCGGGGCCGGCGGACACGAGGCCCGCGGCAACGGCGGTGGCGGAGACGAGCAGACCCGTCACCCGCGGAGGGAGGAGACGCGATTCAGGCATGGTCTTCTTTCGGAGCAGGAAAAGTGAGCCGACACGCCGGCGGCGACGTACGGCTTTGTGCTCGACGCGCGAGGGTGCTACCCCGCGGCGGCTACTTGGAAGTCCTGATCTCCAGAAGCATGAAATCGCGGCCCTGATCGTCCGCGGTCTCGCCCACAGCCGTCCAGGCGTTCCTGTCGACGGTGAACGTCTTCTCCTCGGTGCCGACCGACATATCGACCTGAGCGGCGTAATTGTTTCCCTTGACTCCGAATACCGACGGAATCTCCAGGCTCAGATATCCCTTGTCCCCGGTGACCCGGAAGCACACCTTCTCGCTCTTGTGGGAGAAGACCTCCAGCAGCTCGGGCGCACCCGTGCACTCGGCGAGGAGGATGTGACCGTCGCCGCTCTTCAGCTTGATCTTCTTCTCCGCGAGGATTTTGTCGGCGTTCGGATAAGCGAAGTCCTCGATGGCGTACCCCGGGCCCTCGTCGGCGATCGACTTCGTCGCGATGCCTTCCGTGCCGGCCTGCCCGGTCACGCCCCCGACGACTGCGGCCCAGGCCAGAGCACCCGCGCCGACAGCCGCGCCGACGATCCGCAGGATAGCGCTACGTGCCTTCATGTTCATCCTTAGTGTCGAATCCAGGTGATTCTCGAACGCGCGTAATTGCGCGGCGATGAAAAGTCGCCAGTCCATTGGAGTGGCTGCGCATGGTTTTGTGCGCACCTCGGGGCATGGCTGATCCACGCAGTCGGAAAACGGAATGCGACGGCGCTCTTCAGTGGCTGGCGATCTCCTGAATGAAACCAAGCCATTTGCCATCCGGCCAAGTGAATAAATGGTGCGTCCCGGCGCATATCACCCATCAGGGGCGTGACTTGCGCCACTTCACACAATGGTTGTGGCGGTTTTGCGAAAACCTGAGGGCGAGATTCAGCCATCTTTCGACGGCGGTGCCGGTTGGGTTGAAGCCGGGTGTGTTCCGGGCGTGTGTGCTGCTTAAGGTCAGTTCACCGCCGTCCCGGTGAGATTTCCCGGGCGTGATTTGGCCTCGGTCTCGAGGAATCAAAATCAGAGAGGTTCTTCCGTGCAGGAAACGTTTTGGAGCCGACGCCGGTTCGCCACCGCCGTCGCGGCGGGCGCAGCCGCCGCTTCCACACCCTGGCTGTTCACCACACCCGTACGGGCCGCCACGGCCACGGCCACGGCCACCGGCGCCGGCCCGGCCGGCGATGCCCTGGCCCTCCCGGACACGGAACGTGCCAAGGCCGTCAAGGCATGGATTCTGGGCGGCCGTTCGGCCAAGGAGGCGGCCGCCTACGCACTGAGCGGCACCGACCAGGAGATCACGGCCTTCCTCGCCGAGGAGCTGCCGAAGGCGACGCGGATCGACAACCGCGTCGCCGCCTTCACCTACCTGGGCTACGGAGGCAAGAGCGTACGAAGGGACGTCAGCGCCGCCCTCAGTGGTGGGGACGAGGCGATATCCACGTTCGTGAAGGACGGGTTCCGCCCCTCGGTCACGGAGGACATGCGGGTCTCGACCCTCAGCGTCATGGCCAACGGCGGAAAGAGCGTCAAGCGGGACGGCAACGCCGCGCTGAGCGCCGGCACGGACCAGGCGCTGGAGCAGTTCCTGCTCACCGGCCAGTACAACGCCAGGCTGGAGGACATGCGGGTGGACATCATCCGCAGCCTCTCCACGGCCGGCCCGGAGCTCAAGAAGTACGCGAACCGGGCCTTGAGCGGCACCGCGGACGACGTGCAGTGGTACTTGGACACCGGCCAGCACATCGCGCGGGCCCGCGACCAGGAGGCCGCGACCATCGGCCAGTTGGTCGCCATCGTTGAGCGCGAGAGCGCGCGTGCCCGGGAGCAGACGGACCTCGCCGTCGAGGCCTCCGAGCGTGCGACGACCGCCGCGAGCAAGGCCAAGGAGAAGGCCGAAACGGCTGCGGCCGAAGCCGAGAAGGCGAAGGACGACGTCCGCAGGTCCGCCGAGGCGGCCCGCCAGGCCGCCACCGCCGCCGGGGGCGCCGCGTCCGCCGCCCGCACGGCCATCGCCGCCTCGTCCGCCGCGGTCCAGGCCTCGCAGCGGGCGTCCTGGGCGGCCACGGGGGGCGCGCCCGCGGGGGGGGGCGGCGGGGGGGCCGCCCCCCCCGGCGCCCACGCCGGCGGCGGGGCCGGGGCGGGAGCCCGCGCCAGCAAAACCGCC
>NZ_JBHYVA010000480.1:0-6647 GCF_042750055.1 Streptomyces sp. NPDC059456 | reverse complement strand
GGAGCCCGGTCTCGCCGCTCAGCTCGGGCTGGACGACGCCGCCTCCACGACCGCTTCCCTCACACCGATCGAGCAGGAGGAGCTGCCCGCCGGTACCGCCCTGGACGATTTCCTCGGCACCATCGCCTGGCCCGACGCCGTGGCCCGCCTTCACCAGGCGGACCGCCACCGAACCGACGATGCGGTGCCCGGCCTGCTCGGAGGCGCCGACCACCACCGCGTCCGCCGTCAGCTCCTCCGCCGCGCTCACCAGCCCCGCGTACGGGTCGCCGCGGAAGGTGTGGAACTGCCAGCGCACCTCGTAGACGCCCTTGACCCGCTCCGCCGCCGCCCGGATCTCGGCCACCAGCCCCTCGGCGATCTCCCCGGTGGTGTCGGCCACCGGCGCGCCCAGTGAGGCCCCGGCCGGCATCACCGGCTGGACGTACACCAGCGCCAGCAGCGCGTTCTGCCGCCGGGCCAGCCCCGCCGCGTACGCCGCCGCCCGCAGGGAGGACTCCGACCCGTCCACCCCGGCCAGGATCACCTTGGGGCCGTCCGTACCGCGTTCGAATCCCGTGTTCACGTGCTCAGTCACCCTCCCCACGGTATGTCCTTCGCCGCGCGCGGCGGCGCGGGCCTCCCTACAGTGCGAACCATGAGTGCCACCGTGGAGGAGACCCGGGGCACCCGGAACCGCTTCCTCAACCGGGTGCCCGACGCGTTCGCCGCGTTCTTCGGAACGCTCGGACTGCTGTGCGCCCTGCTGGCGCTCTCCCCGACGCTGCGCCACCTGCTGCGGCACGTCGTGCGCTTCCTCGACGCGATCGTGGTGCCCGTCAGCGCCAACCTCGCCTACGCCGTCTTCCTCTTCCTCCTCGCCGCCGCGCTCGGCACCCGCAAGAAGGTCGCCTGGTGGATCGTCGTCACCTATCTGGCCCTGCTCGTCCTGGTCGACGTCCTGATCATCGCCGACGAGTACTACTGGATCGGCGGGCCCTCCATGGCCCTCGCCGTGGCCGCCCTCGGGATCCTGATCGCCGCCCGCAAGGAGTTCTACGCCGCCTCCCGGCCCGGCGCCTTCTGGCGGGCCCTGCTCGTCCTGGGCCTCGGCCTGCTCGCCGCCGTGCTCCTCGGCTGGGGCCTGGTCGCCCTGTTCCCCGGCACCCTCCCCAAGGGGCAGTGGCTGGACTGGGCCGCCCGGCAGGTCTTCGGCGGCCTCGTCTCGCCCCGCCAGTTCGACGGCCAGCCGCCGCGCCCGCTCTACTTCTTCCTCGGCCTCTTCGGCGCCCTCGCCCTGCTGAACGCCGCCTCCACCCTGTTCCGCTCGCAGCGTCTGACCGCCGCCCTGCACGGGGACGAGGAACCCCGCATCCGCGCCCTGCTCGGCGCCTACGGCCGCAGCGACTCCCTCGGCTACTTCGCCACCCGCCGCGACAAGGCCGTCGTCTTCGCCCCCAACGGCAGGGCCGGCGTCACCTACCGCGTTGAGGCCGGTGTCTGCCTGGCCAGCGGCGACCCGGTCGGCGACCCCGCCGCCTGGACCCCGGCCGTCGACGCCTGGCTCACCGTGGCCCGCCGCCACGGCTGGCAGCCCGCCGTCATGGGCGCCTCCGAGGAAGGGGCCACCGCGTACGCCCGCTCCGGGCTCAGCGCCCTCCAGCTCGGCGACGAGGCGATCCTGCACGTCGCCCACTTCGACCTCGACGGCCGCGACATGCGCGTCACCCGCCAGGCCGTCAACCGCGTCAAGCGCGCCGGGGCCACCACCGTCATCCGCCGCCACTCCGCCCTCAGCGAGGAGGAGATGCAGTGGATCATCGACCGCGCCGACACCTGGCGCGACACCGAGACCGAACGCGGGTTCTCCATGGCCCTGGACCGGCTCGGCGACCCCGCCGACGGAGACTGCCTGCTCGTCGAGGCCTTCGACGCCCGGGGCGAGCTGATCGCCCTGCTGTCGTTCGTCCCCTGGGGCAGGGACGGCATCTCCCTGGACCTGATGCGCCGCGACCGCGCCGCCCCCAACGGCGTCATGGAGTTCATGGTCGCCGAGCTGTGCGCGGCCGCCCCCGGCCTGGGCGTGCGGCGGATCTCCCTGAACTTCGCCGTCTTCCGCTCCGCCTTCGAGGAGGGCGGCCGGATCGGCGCCGGCCCGGTGCTCAAGCTGTGGCGCAAACTGCTGCTGTTCTTCTCCCGCTGGTGGCAGCTGGAGGCGCTGTACCGCTCGAACGTCAAATACGGCCCGGAGTGGTACCCGCGGTTCCTCTGCTACCAGGACGCCGGCTCGCTCGCCCGGGTCAGCCTCGCCTCCGGCATCGCCGAGGGCTTCGTCTCCGTACCGAGCCTGCGCAAACTCTGGGGCAACGGGCACGCCCGCGGCCTCACCGCGCCCGCCAGCACCGAGGGGCTGCCGCCCATCGACTCCCTCGGACTCGACCTCGCCGGGGTGGAGGCCGAAACGGCGGCGCGGGCCGAGCGGCTGCCGGAACAGGTCCGCGTCCGCCACGACAAGATGGAGCGGATCCGGGCGGCCGGCACCGACCCGTACCCCGTCGGCATCCGGCAGCGCACCCACACCGTGGCCGCCCTGCTGGCCGCCCACCCGGGACCGGCGCCCGGCACCCGCTCCGGAGAACGGGCCACCCTCGCCGGCCGCGTGATGCTCGTACGCGACCTCGGCGGCGTGGTCTTCGCCGTGCTGCGCGACTGGTCCGGGGACGCGCAGCTGATGTTCACCCGCGACGAGAGCGGCCCCGGCGTACTGGACTCCTTCACCTCCCAGGTCGACTTCGGCGACCACGTGGTCGCGAGCGGCGAGGTCGGCGCCAGCCGCAGCGGCGAGCCGTCCCTGCTCGTCACCTCCTGGCAGCTCACCGGCAAATGCCTGCGCCCGCTGCCGGACAAGCGCAAGGGTCTCGCCGACCCCGAGGCGCGCGTCCGGCGCCGCTACCTCGACCTGGTCGCGAGCCCCGAGGCACGGGACGTCGTACGCGCCCGCGCCTCGGCCGTCCAGGCGCTGCGCCAGGGACTGCTGGACCGCGGCTACCTCGAAGTCGAGACCCCGATGCTCCAGCAGATCCACGGCGGCGCCAACGCCCGGCCCTTCCGGACCCACATCAACGCCTACGACCTCGACCTGTACCTGCGCATCGCACCCGAGCTGTACCTGAAGCGGCTGTGCGTCGGCGGCCTGGAGAAGGTCTTCGAGATGGGCCGCACCTTCCGCAACGAGGGCGTCTCCTACAAGCACAACCCCGAGTTCACGATGCTGGAGGCCTACCAGGCCTTCGCCGACTACGACGTGATGCTCGACCTGACGCGCGAGCTGATCCAGGGCGCCGCGACCGCAGCCTTCGGCTCGCCGGTCGCCCACAAGGCCGGCCCGGACGGCAAGCTCGTCGTCCACGACATCTCCGGCCCCTGGCCGGTCAAGACGATGTACGGGGCGATCAGCGAGGCCCTCGGCGAGGAGGTCGACGCCGACACGGCCGAGCACGTCCTGCGCCGGCTCTGCGACCGCGCCAAGGTGCCCCAGGCCCCCGAGGACACCCGCGGCGACGTGGTGCTGGAGATGTACGAGCGGCTGGTGGAGGAGAAGACCAAGCTGCCCACCTTCTACAAGGACTTCCCCACGGACGTCTCCCCGCTCACCCGGCAGCACCGCAAGGATCCGCGCCTCGCCGAGCGCTGGGACCTGGTCGCCTTCGGGACCGAACTCGGCACCGCCTACTCGGAACTGACCGACCCGGTGGAACAGCGCCGCCGGCTGACCGCCCAGTCACTGCTCGCCGCGGGCGGCGACGCCGAGGCGATGGAACTCGACGAAGACTTCCTGGACGCGCTGGAGTACGCGATGCCGCCGACCGGCGGCCTGGGCATCGGCGTCGACCGGCTGGTCATGTTCCTCACCGGCCTCACGATCCGCGAGACGCTGCCGTTCCCGCTGGTCCGGCGCGGCTGATCGGGTGAGGGGAAGCCCGCCCGTTCGCGCCTCTCGACATCCGCGGGGATGTCGTTGATACGTAGTAATAATGAAAAATGACGAGCCGACAGTAGGGCGACGCGTGCTCCTGCGTACCGCCGTCTTCCTCGGAATCGCCGCGGCCTCCGGACTCCTCACCGGCGGCGAGACCGGCGCACCCGGCCAGAACGCGGCGGGCGGTGCACCGGGCGCGGGCCTCGGCGCCGCCCCCGGCGGACCGGCGGCCGGACAGCCGGGACCCGGCGGAGCCGCCGGACCGGGCGGAGTCCGCGCCCTGCGTCCGCAGGCGCCCGGGCAGGCCGCCTACCGGCTGAGCCCCATGACCTCCGAGACCCCGCTGCGCCCGCCCGCGGCGAAGCCCGCCGTACGGACCCGGCCCATCCTGCAGCTTCCCCCCGACGCACGCACCGCGAGCGCCATGGTGCTCACCTTCGACGACGGGCCGGACCCCCGCTACACCCCCGACATCCTCGACACCCTCGCCCGGTACGACGTCCGTGCCATGTTCTTCGTCTGCGGGGAGATGGCCACCGACAACCGGGACCTGCTGCGCCGGATGGCCGCCGAGGGCCACCTCATCGGCAACCACACCTGGACCCACCCGCTGATCCCCACGCTCAGCCGGCCCGCCCTCGCCTCCGAGATCGCCCGCACGAGCGAGGTCGTCCAGCAGGCCGTGGGGGAGGCGCCGCTGTGGTTCCGCGCGCCGTACGGGGCGTGGAACCGGGCCGCGTTCGAGATCGGGGCCGAGCTGGGCATGGAGCCGCTCGCCTGGACGGTGGACACCCTCGACTGGACGGAGCCGGGGACGAGCACGATCGTCTCGAACGTCCTCAAGGGCGCGGCGCCGGGCGTGATCGTACTGAACCACGACGCGGGCGGCGACCGCTCGCAGAGCGTCCGGGCGGTGAGCACGTACCTGCCCCAACTCCTGGCCCGGGGCTACCGGATGACCCTGCCCGCGCTGCCGCCCCGCTGAGCTCGGGCGGGCCCGCCCGGTCCGGCGGGCCCGCCGCCGCTCAGCGGACCTGCACCATCCGGGCGAACACGACGACGTTGCCGTCGTAGCCCCGGGCCTTGGAGTAGCCGCCGCCGCAGGTGATCACGCGCAGTTCCGGCTGCCCGGTGTCCCCGTACACCCGGGCCCCGGGGAACGTCTCCTTCGAGAAGACCTCCACGCCGTACACCTCGAACACCGCGGTGCGCCCGTCGTACCGCTCCACCTCGATGTGATTGCCCTTGCGCAGCGAGCCCAGGCCGTAGAAGACCGCCGGGCCGTTCGCGTTGTCGACGTGGCCCACGATCACCGCCGAGCCGCGCTGGCCCGGCGAGATGCCGTTGAGGTACCAGCCGGCCAGGTTCGGGTCCTGCGGGGGCGGGGCCTCGATCCAGCCCTGCGCGTCCAGCTCGACGGGCATCACCGGAGCGTCCACCTTGATGTTGGGGATCCGGATGC
Organism: Streptomyces sp. NPDC059456; assembly: GCF_042750055.1. NCBI lineage: Bacteria > Bacillati > Actinomycetota > Actinomycetes > Kitasatosporales > Streptomycetaceae > Streptomyces > Streptomyces sp. NPDC059456. The sequence continues at coordinate 1,227 of NZ_JBHYVA010000480.1, read as the reverse complement.
GCTGGACCGACGAGTGTTCCAGCGGCGCCACCTCCGCCGGCGCCGCGGGCTGCTGTTGCTGCTGCATGGGCTGCTGACCCTGTCCCGGCGGATCCGCGGGCAGTTGCCCGGCGGGCACGCTGACGGCCGCCGCGGCCGTCGGCTGCGGCGGCCCGTCACCGACGTCCGCTCCGTTGCGCATCATGGCGAGGCCGCTGAGCATCACCAGCGCGAGCACGCCCCAGGGGGATCGTCTTCTCGGTGGCTGCTCGCTCTCGTCCTCGGTCATGGCTCTCCCTTCCCGACGCGGGGGTCCCGACCCGCGTTCTTGTCCCACCCCTGTACGCCCTTCTTCACGCACGTTAAGGCCGCCTGCGCAAGACGGCGATCGCTGAAGGGCGAACGGGTGGCGGGGCCGGACGGGGTGCGCCCATCCAGGTATTCGTCACATAAATGCCTGACGGGTCGTGACCTGCGGATCCGTCAGCAACCCTCGGCGTGTCTCGGCGTGTCGCTCAACCTTGCGGACCAAACCTGGAAATGCGCTGGTTGCGAGCCGCCCTGAGGGTTCGACGTGGGAGGCGTTCTCGTCGATCTTCCCGGGCGACCGCTCCGGGGCGCTTCCCGCTGGAGGTTCCACCATGCGTGTTCTCCGCGCCCTCACCGTGGCCGCGGCGGCCTGCGTAGCCGTCGGGCTCAGTACCCCGTTCGCCGGCGCGAACCCGTCGGACCCGTTGGGCGGCTCTCCCGCGGGCGGCAACGGGAGCAACACCGGCAACGGGCCGAGCAATGTCACCGTCAACCCGTACAACGTGCACCAGGGTTCGACTATGCAGGTCAGCGCAGCCGGCTGCCGTCACGGCGGCACGGTCTGGTCGGCCGGCAACTTTCCGCAGACCAACCTGTCGGCCGGCTCCATCGGGTTCGCCACCGTCCGGATCTTCAACCACGCGTCACCGGGCAACCACACGCTGTCGGTCAAGTGCAACGACAACAGCCTGGTCGCCACGCACCGGTTCGCGATCCTCGCGGGCAACGGCGCGCACGGCGGTATCGGCGGCTCGTTCGGCCCGTCCACCGCCGAGACCGCGATCGGGGCGGGCCTCGTCGGCGTCGCGGCCCTGGGCGCGGGCGTCCACGTGATGCGCCGGCGCCGTCCGCTGCGCGGGCGGGCCTGACGGCGGGCCGCCCCGGTCGCATCGCTGCTCAGCCCGGGAAACGCCGGTCGCCCCGAGTCCTGGCCAGGAC
>NZ_JBHYVA010000479.1:6242-6653 GCF_042750055.1 Streptomyces sp. NPDC059456 | reverse complement strand
CCACACCACCGGATCGGCGGCCAGCGCCAGGTGCGCGAAGCGGGACGCGGCGGTCGCGATCTGGCCCTTCAGGTGCGCGAGCGGCGGACCGTCCGCGAGGTTGGCCACGTACCACCCGCCGGGCGCCAGGGCCCGGCGTACGTCGTCCAGGAACTCGGCGCTGGTCAGGTGCGCCGGGGTGCGCGCGCCGCTGAACACGTCGGCGATCACCAGGTCGGCCCAGCCGTCCGGGACCTTGGCCAGGCCGGCCCGCGCGTCCACCGCCCGGACCCGGGGGCCCCCCGGCGGGGGGCGCGGGGCCCCCCCCCACGCGCCCCCCCCCCCCAGACTGGACAACAACAACACCGAAAACACAAAAAACACAAAAAAACACCCAACACAAGTAACCTATCCCACAGAGATATAGCGAGA
>NZ_JBHYVA010000479.1:0-6232 GCF_042750055.1 Streptomyces sp. NPDC059456 | reverse complement strand
GCGCGCCGCCCCCGCCCCCCCCCCCGCCCCTCGCGGGCGCCCCCCCGCGGCAGGTGTTCCCGTACGAAGGCCACCAGAGCGGCGTCGATCTCGACGACCTGCTGGGTCGAGCGGGGGCGGGCGGCGGCCGTGTAGCGCGCGAGGGTGAACGCGCCGCCGCCCAGGTGCACCACGTTCAGCGGCTGCCGGGCGGGCGCGACGAGGTCGATGAGGTGGCCGATCCGCCGCTGGTAGGCGAAGTCCAGGTACTGCGGATCGCCCAGGTCCACGTGTGACTGCGGGGCTCCGTCGATCAGCAGCGTCCAGGCGTCCGCGCGCTCCCGGTCGGGGGCCAGCTCCGCCGTGCCGCCGTCCACCTGCCCGACGACCGGCTCGGAGTTCCCGCGTCCGCGCTGCCTGCTGCTGTTCCTGCCCTTGCCTGCCACCCCACCATTGTCGCCGGTCAGCGGCAGTTGTCCGCGGCCTCGATCAGCCGGGCGGCCTCGCCGAGCGCGGCCCGCAGCACCTCGGGGTCGGTGACCGGACCGACGGCTTCCGGGGGGAGCAGCCAGCCGGTGTCCCCGGCGGTGGGCGACACGTCGCCGAAGCGCATGCCGCGCCCGTTGGTCTGGGTGCAGGCGCTGCCCGGCATGTCCCAGGCGTCGGCGGTGCCGGGCGGGACGAGGAAGCCGAGGGTGTCGCCGGACCCGTCGTGCAGCACCGGGCCGACCCCGCCCGCCGGGCTCGCGGCGCGGCGGATGATGTCCACGGCCTCCAGGCCCTGCCGGGCGGGCACGGTCACCAGGTCCGGCGCGTCGGCCGGGGCGCTCGTCACGGCCACGGCGGCCGGAACGGCGACGACGGCCGGGGCGGCCACGACTGCCGGAACGGCCACGACGACCGGGACGGCCGGGACGGGGGTCGCGCCCGAAGACACGGGCGCGGTGTTCAATCCAGTGCTCTCCATGCCGCCCTCCACCAAGGGAACCCCTCCTCGATCCGCGTACGAGCGGGGCGGGAGGAGTCACCTCACACCCCGCATGGGCTCAACGCGCCAGAACGTCAACGGGTGCGGCGGCAAGACGCTGCAAAGGATGGCAGTTCATGGCGGATCGCGGGTGAGATATCCCTTTTGTAGCCAAACACCGCATCAGCGGGCCCCCTCTGGCGGTACGTTCATGCGCGCCGGGCCCGGACTCCGTCCCGCGGAACCGGCGGTGCGTCCCTTGCCAGAGAGGCCACGTCCATGGCGGCGTTCCCGCACTCACCCAATCAGACGTTCCGGCGACTGCGCGGCCGGCACTCCCCGGCCGAGTTCGCGGCCATGGTGCGCCGGGCCGCGAAGGAGATCGGAGAAACGGTTTCCTGCGACGCCCGCTACATCGGCCGGGTCGAATCCGGCGAGATCCGCTGCCCCAACTACGCGTACGAGCGGGTCTTCCTGCACATGTTCCCCGGCCGGACCCTGGCCGACCTCGGCTTCTCCCCGCGCGAGGCGGTCCGCGGCCGGTCCGCGCAGCGCACCGCCCCTTTCACCCTCAAGGAGAGCGACGTGCTGCGTCGCGCGTTCATGGCGGGCGGCTCCGCGACCGTGGCGGCCGCGACGATCGGCCTCACCCTGCTCGGCGACACCCGCCGGCCGCCCTCCCGGGCCGGCGAGTCCGAAGCGGCGGCGGTCGAGGAGGCCGTGCGCCAGATCCGGCTGCTGGACGACCGGCACGGCGCCGACGCCCTCTACCGCAAGGCCGCCGAACCCCTGCGGACCGCCTACGCGCTGCTGGACGCCGGGGCCACCCGGCAGTCCACCGAGGACCGGCTGCACGCGGGCGCCGGTGAACTGGCCGTCTCCGTCGGCTGGCTGGCGCACGACTCGGGCCGCTTCGACGACGCCCGCTCGCACTACGCGGAGGCGCTCGCCACGGCCCGGGTCTCGGGGGACGCGGCCCTGGAGGCGCACGCGTTCAGCAACATGGCCTTCCTGGCCCGGGACTGCGGCCGGCCCCGGGAGTCGGTACGGGCGGCCCAGGCGGGCCGCCGCGGGGGCGCCCCCCCCCCCCGCGCGACGCCGGCCCGGCCCGCAAGGCCCGCGACCGCCCGCGTGGCGGCCGTCTGCTGTGCGTCGGTCACCCGGCCCGCGTCCGTGGTCCACACGAGGACCGCCGGGACGGACGGCGAGGACTCGAACGCCTTGCGGGCCTCCAGCACCCGCGTCGACTCGGCGTTGCGGGGCAGGAAGGCCGCCTGGTCGTTGGTGGCGACCTCACCCAGCTTGCCGGCGTACGGGCCGAGGGTCCCGCCGATTCCGAGCCAGACGAGCAGCAGCGCGACCGGAACGATCCAGAAGGCCCAACGCGGTGTCCTGTTCATGCAGCGGGATCCTCAGGAGCAGAATTAAGTCGACGATGAAGTATGTCAATCATCGAGACATCATATGCTGAGCCCATGCACGCGACCGATGCCTCCACACCCGGACTTCCCGCCGATGACCCCATCGGGTTGCAGTCGTTCGCCGTACTTCTGCGCCGGATGAACGCGGAGTTCAATCGCATCGCGCAGGAGTTCGCCCAGGCGCAGGACCTCCACCTCACCGACGTGCAGGCGCTGATCGCCGTACTGGACGCGGGCGGCGACGAGGCCGGCGGCCCCATGACGCCCGGCCGGCTGCGCAAGCAGATGAACCTGACCTCGGGTGCGATGACCGCGTGCCTGGACCGGCTGGAGAAGGCCGGACACATCCGCCGGGTCAGGGCGGCCGATGACCGCCGCGTGGTCCACCTGCACTACGAGGAGCGGGCCCGGCAGGTGGCGCGCGACTACTTCCGCCCCCTGGCCCTCGGCACCGACACGGCCCGCGCGGGCTTCACCGGGGACGAACTGGCCGTGGTGGTGCGGTTCCTCGCCGAAATGAACCGGCAGCTCGCCCGGGTCCGCCGCTGACCGCGCCCCGTCGGAGCGATTGCGGGCCCGTCGTCACCAGCCGGTGGTGCCCGGACCGCCCTTGAAGGGGCCCAGGATCTCGCCGGTGATCCAGCCGCCGTAGAAGTCACCGGGCTGCGCCTGCACGTGCTCGCCGTCAACCGTGCACAGATCGACCCTGCCCGGATAGAAGGCGAAGTGGTCGGCAATGCTCCGGTAGCCCGTTGAAGGGGCCTCGTAGCTCCACGCGACGTCGTGGACGGTGTCCTCGTCCACCATCAGCGTCCAGTGCGTGGCCACGCCCTTCCATTCGCAGAAGGTCACCCGCCCCGACCGCGACAGCAGATCGGTGCGCACGTCGTCGCCCGGTACGTAGAAGACGGGGGGATGACTCGTTTCCAGGACCCGAAGGCAGGTCCGGGAGTCGGCGAGGGTCACTCCCCGGTGCCGGATCACCACGTGCCGGGCATCCGGCTGCACGCGCGGCGGACGCGGATACTCCCACACCGATTCCGTCGGCAGCGGCCCGGGCGGGCGCCGGGCGTCATGCATCGCGCACCCGGACGAGGAAGACCTCGTCGACGAAGCACCAGGCCCAGGACTCGTCGGGGGCCAGCGACAGGACAACGGGGTGTCCGGTCCGCACGTGGTGGGCATGGGCGTGACGGCCCCGGGAGCTGTCGCAGCATCCGACGTACCCGCACGCGGAGCACCACCTCAGCCGGGTCCAGGTCCATCCGCGGGCCCGGCACGGCGCGCAGACCTCGGGCGGTGTCCCCGGCGTGGCGGGCAGTGCCGGCAGATGGGAGCACGTGAGCCCCTCGGGGCGCCCCCCGTCGGGTGATACCGCCCATGAGGAGGGCGGCCTCGGCGCGCCGTCGAACGCGCTGCCGGTACGGGCCATCTCGGGTTCCTTCCGGCGCGGGGCGTGACGGCCCCACGTCGCCGTCCAGTCTATGGCCGGCCCGCGTCCCGGACCGCTGGTTCAGATCGCCGAGCGGGCGAAGCGCTGCAGACCGGCCCGGATCCGCTGTTCGCCGAGTTCCGGCAGGAGCGCGGCGACGTGGTCGGCCGCCAGGGCGGCGAGCAGGGCGTGGGCGGCGTGGTCGGGGTCGGGCGTGCCGGCGAGCAGGATCGCCACGTGGCGGTGCCAGAACCGGTAGGCCCCGATCCGGTACCGGGCCCCGGCCGTCGCGGTCTCGGACATCCGGACCAGCGCCAGATGGCCGAGCAGGTAGTCGAGGTACGCGTCGAGGAACGCGGCCAGGCGCTCGTCGGCGGGCGCCCCGGGGCCGAGCGGCGGCGGCCCGCTCAGCATCGCTTCCTGGAGCACGCGCTCCCGGGCGTCCAGCAGCGCGGCGCCCAGCCCGGCCTTGTCGCCGAACCGGCGGAACAGGGTGCCCTTGCCGACACCGGCGGCGGCGGCCACCTGGTCCATGGACACCGCCTCGACGCCGTGCTCGGCGAACAGCCGGGCGGCGGCCTCCAGCACCGCGGCCCGGTTGCGGGCCGCGTCCGCCCGCTCCTTGGGGGGCGGGGTGCGCAGCAGTTCCAGCGGGATTGCGGAAGCGGACCGTGGTCCGTTACTGTCATGAGCCATAAGAGGACTGTAGTCCGATTCTGTTGGAGGCAGAAGCATGACCGCACTCATCACCCGCGACGAGCTCACCGCGGCGATCGAAGCCGGGGCCGTGACCGTCGTGGACGCGCTCGGTGGCGAGTACTACGCCCGCCGGCACCTGCCCGGCGCCGTCGCGCTGGTCCCGGCCGAGGTGGACGCCAAGGCGTCCGCCCTGCTCCCCGACCGTGACGCCGCCATCGTCACCTACTGCTCCAACCCGTCCTGCCCCAACAGCGGACAGGTCGCCGACCGGCTCACCGCCCTCGGCTACACCGACGTCCGCAAGTACCGCGAGGGCATCCAGGACTGGACGGAGGCCGGCCTGCCCACCGAATCCGCCTGACCCCCGGGGGGGCGACTCCGCGCGGAGTCGCCCCGCTCGGTGCGGTCTCCGGCCGAGGTGGTGTATAACCGGGTTATGGCAAGTGGGGAGCGTGTGCACCGGACCCCCGGGGGGCCGCCCGGGGGGCCGCCCGAGGGGCTGACCGAGGGGCAGGCCGAGCGGATCCTGGCCGGCATGAACGAGGTCATCCGGGCCGGCGAGGAGATGCGCAGGCTGCGCACCGAAATGATCAAGGTCCTCGCGGGCTTCGGATGGACGCAGGAACGCATCGCGCGCGTCACCGACATGAGCCAGCCCGCCGTGTCCAAACAGATGGCGAAGCACGGGGCAGACGCCCCGGAGCCGCCCGTCGGACTCTCCCTCGACCAGCGCGACGCCCCCTGGCTGGAGGGACGGCTCTGGGGCCTCGCCGAGGAAATCTCCGATGCCTTCCCCGAAACCGCTCGCTGCACCCGCTTCGTCGACGCGCTCGCCCGGGGGAAGAAGCGCTTCACCCCCCAGAACGTCGACGAGCTGCGTCGTCTCGTCGAAGAGGACTTGAGGCTGCACCGGAGCGAGCTCCCCGCCGCCCATCGGGCCGCGTACGACACGATCGGTCGCGGTCTCGACCTTCCCGCGAACGCCGCCGCCACCGGTGCGGCACCGGTACGCCGCACGCTCGCCCACCGGATCCAGCGGGACGCACTGAGGGGGGACGCGTAAGGGCTCCGCGGATGCCACCGCGTACCCCGCGCGCCGGCGAACCTGCGCGTGCTCCTCGGCCGGGTGGACGGAGAGGGCCGGTCAGCGCCGGAACCGGCGCCGGTACGTCGAGGGGCTGACGCCCATCGTCTCCCCGAAGTGGTGACGGAAGCCCGCGACCGTCAGCCCGACGCGGCCGGCCACGGCGTCGACCGGATCCTCCGAGGACTCCAGCAGTGCGGCGCCGGCCCGGATCCGCTGGTGCGTGATCCAACGCCCCGGTGGCAGCCCGGTCGCATCGGCGAACCGCCGTTCGAACTGCCGTACCGACAGGTGTGCGACGGCGGCCAGTTCACCGGAGGTCAGCCGCCGGTGAAGGCGGTCCAACGCGTACTGCACGGCGACGGCGATCGGGCCGTCGGACGGGGATGCGGCCACCGGGTGTTCCGCGAACTGGGCCTGTCCGCCCTCGCGGTGCGAGGCCACCACCATGCGGCGGGCCACACGTGCGGCGATCCCGGCGCCGTGGTCCTTGCGGATGACGTGCAGGCAGGCGTCGATGCCGGCCGCGGTTCCGGCGGCGGTGATGACCGATCCGCCGTCGACGTAGAGCACCGACGCGTTGACCGTCACCTGCGGATGGCGCTCCTGGAGCAGGCGGGCGTGCCGCCAGTGCGTGGCCGCCTCCCTGC
>NZ_JBHYVA010000478.1:0-6681 GCF_042750055.1 Streptomyces sp. NPDC059456 | reverse complement strand
CAACGCACAGGGGGGGCCCGGCCGAGCTCTACCCCCCCCCCCCCCCCCGCCCCCCACCCCCCCCCCCCCCCCCCCCCCACCCCCCCCCCCCCGGGTCCCCCCCCCCGTCCCCCGCCCCGCCCGCCCCACCCCCCCCGCGGCCCCGGCCGGGGGGCGTCGCGGGGGGGTCGGGCGGCCCGGGGCCTTCCGCCGCCGGATCCGGCGGGGGGCGGCACCGTACGGTCCGCCCGCGCGCCTCCCCGTACGGGCGGCGCCGTGTGCCGTTACGCCGGGAGCTGGGCCTCGATCGCGGCGACGACCTCGGCGGACTCGGGCTCGACCGTCGGCCGGAAGCGCGCCACGACCTCGCCGGCGGGGGAGATCAGGAACTTCTCGAAGTTCCACTGGATGTCGGCGCCCGCCTCGCCGTCGGCGTACGGGGTCTTCACCAGCTCCTGGTACAGCGGGTGCCGGTTCTCGCCGTTGACCTCGGTCTTCTCCAGCATCGGGAAGGTCACGCCGAAGCCGGCCGCACAGAAGGTCGCGATGTCGTCGGCGGTGCCGGGCTCCTGCCCGCCGAACTGGTTGCAGGGCACGCCGATGACGGTGAAGCCCTTGTCCTCGTACGCGAACTGCAGCCGGGCCAGTCCCGAGTACTGCGGGGTGAGACCGCACTGCGAGGCGGTGTTCACCAGCAGGATCGCCTTGCCCTTGTGGGCCGCCAGGCTGGTCGGCTTGTCGGACAGGGTGGTCAGCGGGATGTCGTACAGGCTCATCGGGCGCTCCTCGGCAGGGAAAGGGCAGACAGCAGACCGCAACCAACGCGTGCGGACGTTTGTTCCGAGCCTACGTTCTGCCCCGCGCCGCCCTACGCCCCCGCTCCCACCAGCGCTTCCGCCGGATCGTTGACCGGCTGCGGCATGCCGGTGAGGTCCATGACGAACAGCGGTATCCCGAGGTCGTCCGCGCGGGAGCGGGCGTCCTGCGTGTATCCGGCGAGCGCGAGGTAGACGCTGGTGGCGGAGGCCGTCAGTCCGTTCAGCCAGACGCATTCCACGGCGCGCAGCCCGACCGGGGCGGTCGTCGGGTCCACCTGCGCCACCAGGCCGGGGGCCCTCAGGTCCACGGCCGCCGAGGGGATCGGCCGGCCGTCGGGCTGGCGGACGTCCCGGAAGCCGAGCCACCGCAGGTACAGGGCGGCCGTGGACACCGCGTCGCGGGCGGTACGGATGGTCATCGGGCGGAACGCGGGCCGCGGCGCGGGCCCCACCGGAGCCGGTCCCGGAGCCCCCGCCGGCCCCGCACCCCGTACACCGGGACGCGGAAGCAGCCCCTGCGGCGCCCCGGTTCCCGGCTCCGGCTCCACCGGGTGCACCGCGATCCGCGCCACCGCCCCGCACGAGGCACAGCCCAGCTCGGGATGCGGCCACTCGTTCACGCGCGCGCAGGCCGCGCACCGCACCGCCACCCACGTCTGCGACCAGGTGCGGTGCGTCAGCGGCAGGGGCGGCGACGCCAGGTCCAGGGGCGGGGTGACCGGGCTGCCGCAGGCGCAGGGGAAGACCGGGGCGGCGTAGTCGTTCTCGCGCAGGCACGCCGGGCAGCGCACCGGTACCGCATCCGCCATGACCGTGGGCCCCCTCCGTCGCCGTGCGTGCGTCCATGCTCCACCACCCGCCACCGGCGGGGCGGGTGCGCCCCCGATTTTCCGCCGGTATCCGGCGCAGTCCCGGTCTTTCGTACAAGTCGCTTGCGTGAGAAGCGGCTTTTGGTGTGTTCCGGGGTGCTCATGCTCCTTGACGTGCCGGGACTCGCCGCTTAGCTTGTTCCGTATAGCAGAACAAAACTTCCGGATTGCGGAAACGCCCTGGAAACCGGAACAGTCTGACCGCCAGACCCGCAGGAGAACTCGATGCCTCGTATGACAGCCGCCGCCGCTGCAGTGGAGATCCTCAAGCGCGAGGGTGTGTCGCAAGCGTTCGGCGTGCCCGGCGCTGCGATCAACCCGTTCTACCGCGAGCTCAAGAACGTGGGTGGCGTCAGCCACACGCTCGCCCGCCACGTCGAGGGTGCTTCGCACATGGCCGAGGGGTACACCCGGGCCCAGGCGGGCAACATCGGCGTCTGCATCGGCACCTCGGGCCCGGCCGGCACCGACATGATCACCGGCCTGTACTCCGCGATCGCGGACTCGATCCCGATCCTGTGCATCACCGGTCAGGCTCCGGTCTCGAAGCTCCACAAGGAGGACTTCCAGGCCGTCGACATCGCCACGATCGCCAAGCCCGTCACCAAGGCCGCCACGACGGTCCTGGAGGCGGCCCAGGTTCCCGGCGTCTTCCAGCAGGCCTTCCACCTGATGCGCTCCGGCCGACCGGGCCCGGTCCTGATCGACCTCCCGATCGACGTCCAGCTGACCGAGATCGAGTTCGACCCCGAGACGTACGAGCCGCTGCCGGTCTACAAGCCGTCCGCGACCCGCGCCCAGGCCGAGAAGGCCCTGAGCTTCCTGCTGGAGTCCGAGCGCCCGCTGATCGTCGCCGGTGGCGGCATCATCAACGCCGACGCCTCCGACCTGCTGGTCGAGTTCGCCGAGCTGACCGGCATCCCGGTCATCTCCACCCTGATGGGCTGGGGCATCATCCCGGACGACCACGAGCTGGCCGCCGGCATGGTCGGCGTCCAGACCGCGCACCGCTACGGCAACGCGACGTTCCTGGAGTCGGACTTCGTCCTCGGCATCGGCAACCGCTGGGCCAACCGTCACACCGGCTACAACCTGGACGCGTACCGGGGCGACCGCAAGTTCGTCCACGTCGACATCGAGCCCACCCAGCTCGGCAAGATCTTCGCCCCGGACTACGGCATCGCCTCCGACGCCAAGGCCGCGCTGGAGCTCTTCGTGGCGATCGCCAAGGAGTGGAAGGCCGAGGGCAAGCTGCCCGACTTCTCCGCCTGGGCCGCATCCGCGCAGGACCGCAAGGCGACCCTGCAGCGCCGCACGCACTTCGAGAACATCCCCATGAAGCCGCAGCGCGTCTACGAGGAGATGAACAAGGCGTTCGGCCCGGAGACGCGCTACGTCACCACCATCGGCCTCTCGCAGATCGCGGCCGCGCAGTTCCTGCACGTCTACAAGCCGCGCCACTGGGTCAACTGCGGCCAGGCCGGCCCGCTCGGCTGGACCATCCCGGCCGCCATCGGTGCCGCCACCGCACAGCCGGAGACCCCGGTCGTCGCCCTCTCCGGCGACTACGACTTCCAGTTCATGATCGAGGAGCTGGCGGTCGCCGCCCAGCACAAGATCCCCTACGTCCACGTCCTGGTGAACAACGCCTACCTGGGCCTGATCCGTCAGGCGCAGGGCGGCCTGGGCATCAACTTCGAGGTCAACCTCGAGTTCGAGAACATCAACACCCCGGAGATCGGCGTCTACGGCGTCGACCACGTCAAGGTCGCCGAGGGCCTGGGCGTCAAGGCGATCCGCGTCACCGACCCGGAGAAGCTGGGCGAGGCCTTCGAGCAGGCCAAGAAGCTGGCCCAGGAGTTCCAGGTCCCGGTCGTCGTCGAGGCCATCCTGGAGCGCATCACCAACATCTCGATGAGCAAGACGGTCGACATGAGCGACGTCACCGAGTTCGAGGAGCTCGCGACCGAGCCGGGCCACGCCCCGACCGCGATCCGCCCGCTGGCGGTCTGACGGCCGAGCCGCCACCGGCGGCCGTACGTCACGGCCCCCGTCCCTCCGCGAGGAGGGGCGGGGGCCGTTCCCGTTCCCGTCCGCCGTCCCGCTACGGGGCGAGGCCGCCGATCAGCACCTCGATGCCGAGGGCGAGCCGGGCGGCGGCGGGACCGGCCGTCAGCTCGGCGGTGCTCGCGGCCAGATGCGGATACCGGCCGGGGTCCAGCGCGGCGAGGCGCTCCTCGATGGAGACCTGGGCGTGGCGGTCGTCCAGGGCGTCCTGGAGGGCGTCCGGGCCGTCGCCGGCGGGCGGGTGCGCGACGGAGACCTCGTACGTGACCGCGCCGATGTGCAGGGCGATCAGATCGCAGCCCCACGCGGCGCGTTGCCGGTCGACGCCGCCGGCCAGCAGGAGGCCCAGGATCCGGTCGAAGAGGCCGAGCCAGGCGGGGGAGGCCGGGATGGCGCCGAGGGAGACGCGGCCGATGCCGGGGTGGGCGTTGAGGGCGTGCACCACGTCGGTGATCAGGGCGGCCAGCCGGTCGCGCCAGTCCCCGGGGGGTGCGGCGGGCAGCGCGGGCAGGGGCACCGTCGCGACCACCGCGTCGAGCATCAGGCGCAGCAGCTCCTCGCGCTGGGCGACGTAGACGTAGAGCGACGCGGGCCCGGTGTCCAGCTCGGCGGCGACCTTCCGCATGGTCACCGCGTCCAGGCCCTCGCGGCGCAGGACCCGCAGGCCGGCGTCGACGACGGCCCGCTCGCTGAGCGGGGGTTTGGCGGGGCGGGCGCGGGTGCTCTTGCGGCGGGCCGGTGCATCCATGGCGTCAGGCTAGCACTTGACAGCGAACGGCGTTCGCGACGAACGTTGTTCGTAACGAACGCTGTTCGTCATTCCGTCCCGTCTCCAAGGGGGAGCCCTGTCATGTCCCATCCGCATCCGCATCCGCAGCGTTGGGCGGTGCTGGCCGTCGTCCTCGCCGCCGAGGTCATGGACCTCCTCGACGCCACCGTCACCGGAGTCGCCGGACCCGCCATCGCCACCGGCCTAGGCGGGGGCCGGGAGACCGTCCAGTGGCTCGGCGCCGCCTACACCCTGCCGTTCGCGGTCCTCCTGATCACCGCCGGCCGGCTGGGGGACCGGTTCGGGCGGCGCGTGCTCTTCCTGGCCGGCGCCGCCGGGTTCACCCTGGCCTCCGTGCTCTGCGCCGCGGCCCCGGGACCGGGTGCGCTGATCGCGGCCCGGGCCCTGCAGGGCGCCTGCGGCGCCCTGCTGCTGCCCCAGGGCTTCGGGGTCGTCAAGGAGGTCTTCCCGGAGGAGGAACTGGGCAGGGCCTTCGGGCTGTTCGGGCCCGTGATGGGCCTGTGCGCGGTCGGCGGCCCGGTGGTGGGCGGACTCCTGGCCGGCGCGGACCTGTTCGGCACCGGCTGGCGGATGGTGTTCCTGGTCAACCTGCCGCTCGGCCTGGCAGCCCTGGCCGGCGCGGTCCGGTGGATCCCGCGCGGGACGCCCGACGCCGCCCTGCGGATCGACGTACCGAGCATGCTGCTGGCCGCAGCGGCCTCCGGCGCCCTGGTGTACCCGCTGGTGCAGGGGCGGGAACTGGGCTGGCCGCTCTGGGGGTTCGTACTGCTGGCCGCCGGGCCGGTCGGCTTCCTGCTCTTCGCTCGGCTCCAGCACCGGCGGGCCTCGCCGCTCGTGACGCCGAGCCTGCTGGCCAACCGGGGCTACACCGGCGGCATCCTGGTCGCGGTCGCCTTCTTCGCCTCGTTCACCGGCCTGATGATGGTGCTGTCCCTCTTCCTCCAGGGTCCGCTCGGCCTCTCGCCGCAGGGCGCGGGGTACGCGATCGCCCCCATGGCCCTGGGCATCGCCGTCGCCGCGGGCCCGGCCGGTGCGCTCGCCCGGCGCCGTGGCCGGGTGGTGATCCAGTGCGGGATCGTCCTCACCGCGCTGGGGCTGGGGCTGCTCGCCGTCTCCACCGCGGGGGCGACGGACGGCTGGCGGCTGGTCCCCGGCACGTTCGCCACCGGGCTCGGCATGGGCCTGGTCATCCCGCCGCTGTTCGACGTGATCCTGGCGGGCGTGTCCGAACCGGAGGTGGGCTCCGCCTCCGGCGTCCTCAACGCCGTGCAGCAGCTGGCCAACGCGGTCGGCGTGGCTCTGCTGGTCACGGTCTGGTCGGCCTTCACGGACCACGGCCGCACACCCGCGGCGGCCCTGTCCGCGACGGCCCTGGTGACGGTGGCGCTGCTGGCGGCCGCCCTGACCCTGTCCGTACGCCTTCCCCGCCGGGCCCGGACGTGACGGCAACGGCAGGAACGGCATACTGCCCGGATGGACGGATCAACGGCCTCGTGGCGCAACACGACACACGACTGGGCGCGTTCCGTGGACGCCGGTCACCTGGCCCGCATCCGTGAGGACCCGGCCGCCTTCGCTCCCGGCGGCCTTCGCCACCTGCTGCTCGAAGTGATCGCCTACGCGGCCGACGAGGCGGAGTGCGTGGGCGGGGGACGGTGCACGGTCACGCTGCACGCCGACGGCTCGGTGTCCGTGGCGGACGAAGGCCGCGGCACCGACACCCGCTTCGACGACCGGGGCCGGCCGGTGAAGAAGCCGGTGATGGCGACGAAGGACCTCCGGTTCTTCGACCACCCCGAAGCGCAGCTCCTGCCCGACGGCCACCCGCGGCGCGGCATGTCCGTCGTCGCGGCGCTCAGCGCATGGCTGGTGCACACCAACCGCCGCGCGGGCGGGGCGTGGGTCCAGCGGTACGCACACGGGATTCCGGTGACCGGCCTGACACCGCTCGCCGATGACGGAACGTCCGGTACGACCGTCCGTTTCAGCCCCGCCGGGCCGCTGCCCGCGCAGGGCCCGACCCCGGGAGAACTGGCCGCGCTCACCGCGTCCTGGCCGCACCTGGCCGTCGGGATCGACGACCGGCGCACCCGCTGACCCCGGGGCACGACCTCCAGGGCCCGGCCCCGGACGTCCGGCCCGCAAAAGGCCAAATCGG
>NZ_JBHYVA010000477.1:0-6697 GCF_042750055.1 Streptomyces sp. NPDC059456 | reverse complement strand
GGGGGGGGGGGGGGGGTGGGTGGGGTGGTGTGTTCGGGTGGGGGTGCTTGGGGGGGTCTTGGTGCGGGCGGCGTGGGTGGGTCGCCGTGTGGGGGTGGCGGGGGGGCGGGGGGCCCCCCCTTCCGTTTTCCCCCCGCCTGCGCACCCCTGCCGGATCCGCGGCCGATCCGCGCCGGATCCGCACCCAGGTTTTCCACAGGCCTGACGGGCTGTCGGCGCCGGGCGGTAGCTTCGTGCCATGGCGAGCAACGGGGCGGTGCAACAGGCGGTGGTCGAGGGGGTGCTGGAGCGCATCACCTACGCGAACGAGGAAAGCGGGTACACGGTCGCCCGGGTCGACACCGGGCGCGGCAGCGGCGATCTGCTCACGGTCGTCGGATCCCTGCTCGGGGCCCAGCCCGGCGAATCGCTGCGGATGGAGGGCCGTTGGGGATCCCATCCCCAGTACGGCAAGCAGTTCACCGTCGAGAACTACCGCACCGTGCTCCCCGCGACCATCCAGGGCATCCGGCGCTACCTCGGGTCGGGCCTGATCAAGGGCATCGGCCCGAAGATCGCCGACCGGATCGTGGAGCACTTCGGCACCGACACCCTCGACGTCATCGAGGCCGAGCCGAAGCGGCTGATCGAGGTGCCCGGGCTCGGCCCCAAGCGGACCAGGCTGATCGGCGCCGCCTGGGAGGAGCAGAAGGCGATCAAGGAGGTCATGGTCTTCCTCCAGGGCGTCGGCGTCTCCACCTCCATCGCGGTCCGGATCTACAAGAAGTACGCCGACGCCTCGATCTCGGTGGTCAGGAACCAGCCGTACCGGCTCGCCGCCGACGTGTGGGGCATCGGCTTCCTCACCGCCGACCGCATCGCGCAGGCCGTCGGCATCCCGCACGACAGCCCCGAGCGGGTCAAGGCCGGGCTCCAGTACGCCCTGTCCCAGTCCACCGACCAGGGGCACTGCTTCCTGCCCGAGGAGCGGCTGATCGCCGACGGGGTCAAGCTGCTCCAGGTGGACACCGGCCTCGTCATCGAATGCCTGGCCGAGCTCGCCGCCGATCCGGAGGGCGTCGTACGGGAGTCCGTGCCCGATCCGGAGGGCGGGCCGCCGCTGACCGCCGTGTACCTGGTGCCCTTCCACCGGGCCGAGCTCTCGCTGGTCGGGCAGGTGCGCCGGCTCCTGAACGCCGAGGAGGACCGGATGCCCGGCTTCCGGGACGTGGACTGGGACAAGGCGCTGGCCTGGCTCGCCGGGCGCACCGGAGCCAAGCTGGCCCCCGAGCAGCGGGACGCCGTCCGGCTGGCGCTGACCCGGCGGGTGGCCGTCCTGACCGGCGGGCCGGGCTGCGGGAAGTCCTTCACCGTCCGCTCGATCGTGGAGCTGGCAAGGGCGAAGAAGGCCAAGGTGGTGCTCGCCGCGCCCACCGGCCGGGCCGCGAAACGGCTCGCGGAACTCACCGGGGCCGAGGCGTCCACCGTGCACCGGCTGCTGGAACTCAAACCGGGCGGGGACGCGGCGTACGACCGGGAGCGCCCGCTGGACGCGGACCTGGTGGTCGTCGACGAGGCCTCGATGCTGGACCTGCTGCTGGCGAACAAGCTGGTCAAGGCGGTGGCACCGGGCGCCCACCTGCTGCTCGTCGGCGATGTGGACCAGCTGCCGTCGGTCGGTGCCGGGGAGGTGCTGCGGGACCTGCTGGCCGAGGACGGCCCGGTGCCCGCGGTCCGGCTGACCCGGATCTTCCGCCAGGCCCAGCAGTCGGGCGTGGTCACCAACGCCCACCGGATCAACACCGGCCTGCCGCCGCTCACCGACGGGCTGCCGGACTTCTTCCTCTTCCCGGAGGAGGACACCGAGGAGGCCGGCCGGCTCGCCGTGGACGTGGCCGCCCGGCGCATCCCGTCCCGGTTCGGGCTGGACCCGCGCTGTGACGTCCAGGTCCTCGCGCCCATGCACCGCGGTCCGGCCGGCGCCGGAAACCTCAACGGGCTGCTCCAGCAGGCGATCACCCCGGCCCGGCCGGGGCTGGCCGAGAAGCGGTTCGGCGGCCGCGTCTTCCGCGTCGGCGACAAGGTCACCCAGATCCGGAACAACTACGAGAAGGGCGCCAACGGCGTCTTCAACGGCACGGTCGGCGTGGTCACCGCCCTCGACGCCGAGGAGCAGCGGCTGACGGTGCGGACGGAGGAGGACGAGGAGGTGGCCTACGAGTTCGCCGAGCTGGACGAGCTGGCGCACGCGTACGCCGTCACCATCCACCGCTCCCAGGGGAGTGAATATCCGGCCGTGGTGATCCCCGTCACCACCGGCGCTTGGATGATGCTCCAGCGCAACTTGCTCTACACGGCGGTGACCAGGGCGAAGAAACTCGTCGTGCTGGTCGGGTCCCGCAAGGCGCTCGCCCAGGCTGTGCGTACCGTTTCCGCAGGCAGGAGGCACACGGCGGTCGCGGCCAGGCTGTCCGGCCGGATACCGGTGGGAAACATCACCTAAATGATCGATCATTTGGGGTTCCCGCACCGGTGCGGAGGAGGCAGGATGAGCAGGTTGAAGGCACTCAGTGCCGTCAAAAAGACCAAAGGCCGACCCCGAGTGCACTCTCCTGCGCCAAATGGGGGAAGGTAGAGGCAGTCAGGGCACCTCGAAGAAGAGGCACTACGTCGGTGAGGGATGACGTGAGCGACAACTCTGTAGTACTCCGGTACGCGGACGGTGAATACACCTACCCGGTGGTCGAAAGCACCGTCGGTGACCAGGGCTTCGACATCTCGAAGCTGAGGGCCCAGACCGGGCTCGTCACCTTGGACAGCGGCTACGGCAACACCGCCGCCTACAAGTCCGCGATCACCTACCTCGACGGTGAGCAGGGCATCCTGCGTTACCGCGGTTACCCGATCGAGCAGCTGGCCGAGCGTTCGACCTTCATCGAGGTCGCGTACCTGCTGATCAACGGTGAGCTGCCGACCGTCGACCAGCTCGCGTCGTTCCGCAACGAGATCACCCAGCACACGCTGCTGCACGAGGACGTCAAGCGGTTCTACGACGGCTTCCCGCGTGACGCGCACCCGATGGCGATGCTGTCCTCCGTGGTCAGCGCGCTGTCGACGTTCTACCAGGACAGCCACAACCCGTTCGACGAGAAGCAGCGCCACCTCTCGACGATCCGCCTGCTGGCCAAGCTCCCGACCATCGCTGCGTACGCGTACAAGAAGTCGGTCGGCCACCCGGTCGTCTACCCGCGCAACGACCTCGGCTACGTCGAGAACTTCCTGCGCATGACCTTCTCCGTGCCGGCCCAGGAGTACGACCTGGACCCGGTCGTGGTCTCGGCGCTCGACAAGCTGCTGATCCTGCACGCGGACCACGAGCAGAACTGCTCGACCTCCACCGTCCGCCTGGTCGGCTCCTCGCAGGCGAACATGTTCGCCTCGATCTCCGCCGGCATCTCGGCCCTGTGGGGCCCGCTGCACGGTGGCGCCAACCAGTCCGTCCTCGAGATGCTGGAAGGCATCAAGAACGACGGCGGCGACGTCGACGCCTTCATCCGCAAGGTGAAGAACAAGGAAGACGGCGTCCGCCTCATGGGCTTCGGACACCGCGTCTACAAGAGCTTCGACCCGCGCGCCACGATCATCAAGGCGGCGGCGCACGACGTCCTCTCGGCGCTCGGCAAGAGCGACGAGCTGCTCGACATCGCGCTCAAGCTGGAAGAGCACGCGCTGGCCGACGAGTACTTCGTCTCGCGCAACCTCTACCCGAACGTGGACTTCTACACCGGTCTGATCTACCGGGCCATGGGCTTCCCGACCGAGATGTTCACCGTGCTCTTCGCGCTCGGCCGCCTTCCCGGCTGGATCGCCCAGTGGCACGAGATGATCAAGGAGCCGGGTTCCCGCATCGGCCGCCCGCGCCAGATCTACACCGGCGAGGTCCTGCGCGACTTCGTCCCGGTCGAGGCCCGCTGACCCGTGTCCCGCCCGGAGGCCCGCTGACCCGAGGCTCCGTCCGAGACCCGCAGGCAAGCGAAAGCGCCCCGCCGTCGATCCCCCCACGGGTCGACGGTCGGGGCGCTTTCCTTTCCCCGGAACGGATTCCCCCCACGGGACCCGAGCCGGGGTGTCGGCGAGGAGCGCACGCGGGGTGCGCCCCATATGGGTGTCTGCCGGGACCCGTACGGGTCGGGAGGGCCGCTCAAAGCACCCCGTTGAGCACGTGTCCCGGCCGGCTGATGCCCCGGACGTCCCCCAAGACCTCCGTGAACGTCCCCCAAGACGTTCCTGGCATCGCCCCATTAGACCCACTGCAGTGCCGGATGGTTACGTTGCAATCACTGTGATCTGCGTCTCCCGTGAAGGAAG
The DNA here is from genome assembly GCF_042750055.1 of Streptomyces sp. NPDC059456. Taxonomy (NCBI): domain Bacteria; kingdom Bacillati; phylum Actinomycetota; class Actinomycetes; order Kitasatosporales; family Streptomycetaceae; genus Streptomyces; species Streptomyces sp. NPDC059456. The sequence goes on along the minus strand of NZ_JBHYVA010000477.1, from coordinate 2,350 downwards.
TGTGCGCAGAGTGGGGAGAAGATCGCCCTAGCGGAAGGATCGCAACCGGAGGCTGTTGCTCACCACGAAAACGGAGGAGAACGCCATCGCGGCCCCCGCAATCATCGGGTTGAGCAGGCCTGCGGCTGCGAGCGGCAGGGCCGCCACGTTGTAGCCGAAGGCCCAGAAGAGGTTCCCCTTGATGGTGGCCAGGGTCCGGCGGGAGAGCCGGATCGCGTCCGCCGCCACCCGCAGGTCCCCCCGTACGAGGGTCAGGTCGCCCGCCTCGATCGCGGCGTCGGTGCCGGTGCCCATGGCCAGGCCCAGGTCGGCCTGGGCCAGCGCGGCCGCGTCGTTGACGCCGTCGCCCACCATGGCGACCGTACGGCCCTGCGCCTGGAGCCGGCGCACGACGTCCACCTTGTCCTGCGGGAGCACCTCGGCGATCACCTCGTCGATGCCCACCTCGCGGGCCACCGTCTCGGCCACGGCCCGGTTGTCCCCGGTCAGCAGCACCGGCGTCAGGCCCAGCGCGCGCAGCCGCGAGACGGCTTCGGCGCTGCTCTCCTTGACGGCGTCGGCCACGGTCAGGACCCCGCGGGCCGTCCCGTCCCAGGCCACCAGGACGGCGGTGCTGCCCAGCGCCTCGGCCGCTGCCTTGGCCTGGGCCAGGGCGGCCGGCAGTTCGATCGACCGGTCCGCCAGCAGCTGCTCGCGGCCCACCAGGACGGAGTGCCCGTCGACCACGCCCCGGACGCCGAGCCCGGCGAGGGCCTCGAAGGACTCCGGGACCGGCAGGGCCCCGGTCCGCTCGGCCGCGCCGGTGGCGACGGCGCGGGCGATCGGGTGCTCGGAGGCGTGCTCCAGCGAGCCCGCGAGGCGCAGCAGCTCCGCCTCGTCCACACCGGCGGCGGGGTGCACGCCGGACAGGGTCATCCGGCCGGTGGTGACCGTGCCGGTCTTGTCGAGCACGACGGTGTCGACGCGACGGGTGGACTCCAGCACCTCCGGCCCCTTGATCAGGATGCCGAGCTGCGCGCCCCGCCCGGTGCCGACCATCAGCGCGGTCGGCGTGGCCAGGCCCAGGGCGCACGGGCAGGCGATGATCAGGACGGCCACGGCGGCGGTGAAGGCCGCGGTGGGGTCGTCGGTGATCAGCAGCCAGGCGACCCAGGTGCCGAGCGCCAGCAGCAGCACGACCGGCACGAAGACCGCGGAGATCCGGTCGGCCAGGCGCTGCACCTCGGCCTTGCCGTTCTGCGCCTCCTCGACGAGCCGGGCCATCCGGGCGAGCTGGGTGTCGGCGCCGATCCGACCGGCCTCGACGACGAGCCGGCCCGAGGTGTTGACGGTGGCTCCGGTGACGGGGTCACCCGCGCCGACCTCGACCGGGACGGACTCCCCGGTCAGCATCGACGCGTCCACGGCGGACGCCCCCTCGACGACCGTGCCGTCGGTGGCGATCTTCTCGCCGGGGCGGACGACGAACCGGTCGCCGACGGCGAGCTGCGCCACCGGGATCCGCACCTCGCTGCCGCCGCGCAGGACGGCCACGTCCTTGGAGCCCAGCTCCAGCAGGGCCTTCAGGGCGGCACCCGCCTTCCGCTTGGAGCGGGCCTCCAGGTAGCGGCCGAGCAGGATGAAGGCGACGACGCCGGCGGCGACCTCCAGGTAGATCGTCGAAGAGCCGTCCGTGCGCGAGACGGTGAGGTCGAAGCCGTGCCGCATGCCGGGCATGCCGGCGTGGCCGAAGAACAGGGCCCACAGCGACCAGGTGAAGGCGGCGAGCGTGCCGACCGAGACCAGGGTGTCCATGGTGGCCGCGCCGTGCCGGGCGTTGGTCCAGGCGGCCCGGTGGAAGGGGAGTGCGCCCCAGACGACCACGGGGGCGGCCAGGGTCAGCGAGAGCCACTGCCAGTCGTCGAACTGGAGGGCCGGGACCATGGAGAGCAGGATGACGGGGAGGGCGAGCGCGGCGGAGACCAGCAGTCGCTCGCGCAGCGCGGCCAGTTCGGGGTCGCGCCCGGGCCCGGGCGCCGCGGAGGCCTCCGCCTCGGGCTCCGGGGCCGCCGGCGGGGGCTCCTCGGCGGTGTAACCGGTCCTGACGACCGTCGCGATCAGATCGGCGACCTCGACGCCGCCGCCGTACGAGACGCGGGCCTTCTCGGTGGCGTAGTTCACCGTGGCGGTGACCCCGTCCATCCGGTTCAGCTTCTTCTCGATGCGGGCGGCGCAGGAGGCGCAGGTCATCCCGCCGATGCTCAGCTCGACCTCGGCGGCCGGCGCCGCCGCTATGGGCCCGTCGTGCACTGTGCTGCTGCTCATGTCCGGCTCCAGGGGGAGGGCCGGGCCGTACGGAACCAGTATGAGC
>NZ_JBHYVA010000476.1:0-6706 GCF_042750055.1 Streptomyces sp. NPDC059456 | reverse complement strand
GGCCTGTCCATGCTGGGCGACAGGAAGCCGAGTGCGCCGAACACCCCGGCGCCCGCACCACCGGTGACACCGCCCGGGCCCCCGCCCCCGCCCGCCCCGCCGCCGGCGAAGCCGGTCGTCGTCCCGCCGCCGGCGACGCAGCCCGACCCCGACGTCGAGCGGATCCACGGCACCGTGCTGAACGGGAAGTTCGTGCCCGCCGTTCCGAAGGATCCCGCTCCGGCGTCCCAGCCCAAGACCTCCACCGGAGGAGCCGGAAAGCGGAGCGGCCCCGCCACCGGCGAACGGTCGGGCGCGGAGCGCAAGGGCGCTCCCCAGCCCTCGAACCGCTGGCTGGAGCAGTGCCGCCGGGACAAGGAGAAGCGGCAGGAGGAGAACGACGCCGCCGTCCGGACGTACCTGGACGCCGGCGGCGCGATCGACTACATCACGGAGGGGACGGAACTGCACCACGTCGCCTCGGACAAGGACTCGAAGTACAGGCCCCGGTTCGAGGAGGTCTTCGAGGGCGCGAACGTTCCCGGAGAGCGCGCCCTGACGCTGGACAGCGAAGAGAACCTCGTCAGGATCGAGGGCCACCAGGGGCCGCACGGTGAGAACTACCACAAGGCCGTCCTCAAGCGGCTCCAGGACGCCGTCGCCGGCAAGGCCTCGTGCACCCCCGAATACCGGGCAGCGCTGACGGACGCGCTGAAGCTGCTGAAGAAGGACCTGCAGAAGAAGGGCAGTTACCTGAACCGTCTCGTGACCCGCAAGTGAGCCGGGCGGGGCGGGGGGGGGGCGCCGCCCCGCCCCCGCCCGCAGAGACGTCACGACGTCCGCGTCACCTCGTACTGCCACACCAGCAGCAGGTCCACCACCGCGTCCGGATTCAGGCCGCCGTCCTTGCGCAGCCGCGCGTCGAGCCCCTGCAGAGGGAGGGTCACCAGCCAGTCCTCGTCGTGTTCGGCGACCTGCCCTTCGGCGTCGAGGCGGGCCCGCGGCTGGCCCTTCAGCTGCGGGTCGGCGGTGAGCGGGGCCGGGGTGGCCCGGCCCTGGGGGGAGGTCAGCGTCACCGTCAGATCGCCGGTCCCGCCCGCGTAGCAGTCCACGTACCGCGTGGTCCCGTCGGGGACGAGATCCGTGGACAGCACGAGGACGATCTGCGGATCGGCGAGCTTGATGGCGTCGTCGCCGAACAGGCGGGGGAACCAGCGCTTGGACACGGCGAACCGCAGCGCCGGGGTCGTCCCGCTCACGAACCGGTACCACTGGTCGCCGAGCTCGCGCCGGGCACTGAACGCCCGCAGCAGCCCATGGCCGCCGTGGGCGTGCAGCCAGCCGTTCAGGCCGTCGCGGAGTTCGAAGACGGCCCGGTCGGCGAACTCGGTCCCGCCGTCGCGCGCGGTGTAGCGCAGGTGCATCACCACGTCGGCGATCGACTCGTAGTCGAACTGGCGGAACTCATCGGGAAGGCTGAGCCGCCACTCGCCGATCACGCCCGAGCCTTCGAACGGAAGGAACCGCTCGTCGCGCAGATTGGTCTCGAACAGTCCGCCGTCGTCCTGCCCGGTGCTGGTCACGACCGTCTGGACCGGCCCCGAGTAGTCCCGGAAGCGGGCGTCCGGGGTCTGGCGCGCATAGTGGCCCCCCGTCAGCCGGGGGTCGGTGCGCACGCTGCTCCGCATCAGCGCGGCCGTCAGGTTCACGCTGGTGTACGGCCCGCTGACACAGGGCACCGTGAAGCTCACCGTCTTGATCCGCCGCAGGTAGTGGCCGGGCGCGTCCAGGTCGAACAGGGCCTCCGGGAGCGACACGTAGCAGCTGCCGGTCTCCTTGAGCGCCAGCAGGGCGGTCGGGTCGAGCTGGGCGAGGGAGACCGCCTTCGACAGTTCGAACTCCCGCGCGTTGCCCGCGAGATATGCGGCGTCCAGCCGGTTCAGGTCGCCGGCGAGCCGTTCGCCCGCGAGGAGGCCCTTGCGGAGGCTGTCCCAGTGGCCGAAGCGCACCAGGGACGGTCCGTCGGCGCCCAGCTCGTACCGCATCGCCTGCTCGGCCCGCTTCGCCGTCTCGTACGCGAGCTGGTACGCCTGGAAATAGGACGTGGAGAGCTGCCCCGCCATCCAGTCGTACAGCTCCTGGCCGGTGTACTTGTCGTGCAGGAAGCGGTCCGCCTCCCGGGTGTGGGCGGCCTGGAGGTCGTGGTTGGACAGCTCCCGCCGGGCGATCTCGTGGCGGACGACCGCGGCCGCGATCTGGGCGTCATGGCCGGCGATCTCCGAGTCGGCCTGGCCCTTCTGGAACTCCCACTCCTGCGCGCGCCGCTCGTAGCCGGCGAGCGTCGCGGCCAGCGAGGCCCCGGAGTGGAACGTGCCGGCGATCTGCGACAGCGAGCCCGACAGTCCCTTGAGCGCCTCGCCGAGGTTGGTGCCGCCCCACGTCGCGCCGATCGTGGTCGGCGAACCGAGCTTGAGCTCCGGCAGCAGTCGCATCACGCTGACCGTCATGTCGATGGCCGCCGCGATGAACTGGATGCTGATGCCGGTGATGCTGAGGGCCTCGTGCAGTTTCTCCCCGGCGTTCATCTTCACGCGCGTTGCGTAGTAGTCCTGTTTCTTCAGCGCCCCGGCGCGCGCCTGTTGCAGCCCCGCCACCGTGTGCGCGGCCTCGGTGACCTGGGCGTTGCGCACCTCCCGGGCCGCGTCGAGCAGTGCGGTCTCGTGGCCGGAGCGCAGCCGGGCGAGCGCTTCCGCGTCCCGCTTCTCCAGTGCGGCGAGCAGCAGCGCGCCGAAGGCCTTGACCTCGGCGGTGTACTCCCGGGCCTTCGCGACCATGGTGGTGAAGCGGTAGTGGGGGAGCGGTCCGCCCAGGTCCTCGGGGGCGGACTCCAGGTCCGCCCCCGCCGCCACGGCTCCGACGAGCAGAGCCGGATCGACCGGTGCGCCGAACAGCTCGAACGCGCGCTGGACGCCCTCGATGTCCTGGCAGTGCCGGATCTTGTACAGCCGGTCCTCGACGGTGTCCCAGTAGCCGAGCAGCTTGTCGTTGGGCGGGATGCGGAAGTAGCCCAGCCAGCCGAGGCCGAGTCCGGGCGAGATGCCTGCCGGCGGGGGCTGCGTCCCGTTCACCGGGACCAGGTGCTCGGCAGCGGTCACCGGGTCCGGCGCCGCCCCGCCGCGGGCGCGCAGCTCGGCGTAACTGAGCGGTGCGGGCTCGCCGGCCGGCGGTACGGACACGGGGCGCGGTCCGAGGAGTTCGGTGGCGAGCACGTACATCTGGGTCGCCAGGTTGACGGACTCAAGGGTGGCCTCGCGGAAGAGCTGGTCGCCCCAGGAGATCAGGTTGTCCAGGTACCGCATCACGACCGCCTTCTGGTAGGCGGTGGTGCGGAACTTCGCGACCACGTCGGGCTGGAACGGGTGCGCCAGCCATTCCTCGACCCGGCGCTGCTCGTCCGTGTCGCCCCGCGCCAGGCGATCGAGGACCTCCTCGATCCGCTGCCGCTGGTAGTCCGTCTGCAGGTGGAACGGCTTGGTGATCCAGTAGCGCGCGGGAGAGTCGCCGCCGGTCCGCGCGGTCGGATCGAAGATCTTGTGGAACCACTGCTGCGCCTCGGCGAAACGCTGGTTGTCACCCAGCCGCTGTGCCATGAGGAGCGGGATGTGGAAGAACAGCTCCCAGTTGTAGTCGGCGTACGTGCCTTCCGGTGTGAAGTCCACATCGCCCTCGGAGGGGCGTTCCGGCGAGACGTTGTTCTGCGGATCGTACGAGGCGAAGTCGAACAGCGGCCAGTGTGCGCCGGGGTCGAGCTGGACCGACCGCTCGAACAGGGCCTTCGTGCCGCCGTTGTCGAGGAGGCTGAGGAACAGGTTGACCTGCGGGTGGTACATCGCGGTGAACCGGAACAGGGGCTTGGTGGTCCGCAGGTCCGCCGTGACGTGATAGCTGCGGGAGCCGTCGGTGACGGTGGCGGAGTCCTGGAACCAGCCCGTCGCCGAGGCGAAGGTGACCGGCAGCTGGATCCGGAAGAGATGGCTGCCCAGCGGATTGCCCAGGACCAGGTCGGAGCCCCAGAACTGGGTCAGTTCGGGGAGGTGGACCCGGTCGCGGTACCCGGGCGGCATGTTGACGGGGTGGTGCTGGACGAACTCGTTGTTGATGTTCGACGTGTCCACCGGTGCGATGAACCTCTGGCCCCTGCTCCCGTGCTGCGGGTCGTCCTCATGGACGAAGAGCGTCGGGACGGTGCTCACCGCGCCCGTGCGCGGGCCGAACCGGAAGGCCCCGGAGACGGTGCCCCGTGCGGGGTCGGGGTTCACGTAACTGGCCGTGTTGTGCACGCTCCAGACCGTCAGCTCCCCGCTGCCGGGGTCGATCTGCGGGTAGAAGCGGTAGGGGCCCGTGGTCTGGAAGGGATCGTTCTCGTCCACGGGGATCCTCTGCGGCCACTTGAGCGTCGTGATCGTGTCCTGGGTGATCCGCTTCGGCTGCCACGCACCGTTGGCGTACCGGGTCCAGTTCAGCTGGATCTTCCAGTACGGGTCGGGCGCGTCGAGCGCCGTCTCGTCCCTGCCCTCCACGGGCAGCGTCGTGATCGCCTTGGCGTCCCCCACCTTGACGAACGTCGGCCACATCAGGTGGAGGCGCTTGTTCCACACCACGGGCACCAGCGCCGGGGTGTCCATGTCGAGATCGATCTTCTCCCAGGGCGTCCAGGTGGTGCGGTTCTTGATCCAGCGGCGGTGGTGGAAGGTGCGCGGCGCGGACTCGGTGCACGCGAACAGATGCGCCACTTCGGTGCCCGTGGACCAGTCGTGGTGGATGGCGCACGGGTGGAGCCGGGCCACCGAGTCGAGCCGGTCCACGTAATTGCGGTAGACCTCCTCCATGCTGTCGCCGATGACCTCCCGTTGCATCAGCTCGTTGCGCAGACTGGTGAAGAACGGGGAGGCGCCGGCCCGCAGATCGGGCTGGAAGTAGTTCTCCGGGTACAGGAAGACCTTCTGGTTCGCCTCCCACAGCCGGTAGCGCTTCATCCACTCCCACTGTTCCCAGGTCTCGTCGTCACCGGGCTGCACCCGGACCTCCAGGCCGAGCAGTACCCGCTGGACGAAGAGCTGGACGGTGTTGATCGCCTGTGCCATCCGGGTGGTGAGCCGGCAGCTGCCCGTCTCCACGTCGAGCAGGAAGTGGTCGAACAGGCCGTTGACGTCCGTCCAGAACGGGAATCCGACGGAGGTGGTCAACGGGTGGGCGACGAGGTAGGACACGAGCGCGGCACGCTGCCGCTCGCGCAGCGCGTCCGCCACCGGAACGGCGGCGGACAGCCAGTCCTCGGGTGAATGGCGCGCCCTTGCCGTCATCATCGCCGAATGCACGATGTCGACGGGCAGCACCGAAGGGATCCAGGCCTGCGCCCGCGCCGCCGAGACTCCCAGCCGGCGCAGCAGCGAGACGGCCGCCCGCAGTTTGCCCAGGCCCCGCTCGTCCGCGAGCTCCCCGGGCACGGTGATCTCCAGCATGCCGCCCGCGCACAGGACTTCGAGGTCGTCCCTGTTCCACCCGGTCCGCTCGCTCAACGTGTCGAACACCCGGTACCCGGACGCTCCGGGCCCGCGGCCGGCGGCGAGCACGGCCCCGAGGGTGCCCGAGCCGCCGGGTACGGCGTCGCGCAGCGCGAGCAGATCCAGCAAGCGGACGAACGGCCGGTACAGCGGGGACGGGCCCTCGACCGGTGACGGTGGCAGCGCCGCCGGATCCAGCCAGCCGGCGCCCGCCGCACATCCGATCACCCAGGGCAGTTCCGCACCCGTCACCCGCAGCCGCGACAGGGCCAGGGCGACCCGGTGCAGCAGCGACAGGGCCGTGAACTGGACCGGGAAGCCCGTGCGGGAGACGGACACCGCCTGGTCGCTGCCGACGAACGCGGGCGTGAGGAAGTCCAGGACGAGCGGACCGTTCTCGGACAGAGCCCGCAGCCACGTCCCGAGCAGGGCGTCCGCGGCGGCCGGGTCGAGACCGGCCGCCTGGCCGAGCTGGAGCTTCACGGTCGTCCCGCCGAGTTGTCGGCGCAGCTCCGGCAGGAGGACCGACAAGGCGATGCGGAAGCGTTCGGAGGCTGCCAGCGGGTGGTCGAACAGGGCGCCGGCGTGCGACTCGTCCAGGAACCGGTTCTCCTGCTCGACCGGCTCTTCCTGCACGCCCTGGAGCAGGTGCACCGCCTGCTGGAAGTCCTCGTCCGCGGAAGCCGAGCCCAGCGCGTCGATCTCGTCCTGACTGCGGTGGCCGCGGGAACACAGCGTCCGGGCCGACGGGTCGTGGAACACCTTGCCGACGAGCTCGGGCGGCAGGACGAGATCGGCGGGCATGGCCGCCAGGGGCGTCCGGTGGACGGGGATCCGGAAGGCGTTCATCTGGTCGGCCACGAACTGCCGGGGCCCCGCGAACAGCCTCCGTACGACGATGCCCCACAGCTCACCGGAGCCCAGGGCGTACATCCGGTCCTTCTGGTCGAGCGTCATCGGCCCGGTGAACCGGAGCGTTCCCTGCCCGTCGGGGCCGGGCTCGAAGCGCACGGGCAGATCCGCGGGGTACGGACGGGCCCCGACGTCGTTGGCGACCGGGGCGGAGTAGACGGCGGTGCCGAGCAGGGTGGCGACGGCCTCCTCCACGCGGGCCGGTTCCCAGCCCAGCAGGGAGAGCTGCCGGATCGTCAGCACGCCCTTGT
>NZ_JBHYVA010000475.1:0-6712 GCF_042750055.1 Streptomyces sp. NPDC059456 | reverse complement strand
GGGGGCGGCGGCGGCCGCGCGCCCGGCGGCCCGGGGCCCCGCGGCGGGCGCATCGGGGCGCCGGGCGGGGGAGGGGTGCCCCCTCGCGGGAGGGGTGGGGGCACGCGGGGTCCGGGGGCCGGGAGCGGGCTCGTAGAATCAGGGGATCATGGCCTACCTCGACCACGCCGCCACCACCCCGATGCTCCCGGAGGCCGCTGCGGCGATGACCGCGCAGTTCGCCGCCACGGGTAACGCGTCCTCCCTCCACGCCGCCGGCCGCCGGGCCCGCCGTACCGTCGAGGAGGCCCGCGAGGCCCTCGCCGAGGCCCTCGGCGCCCGCCCGAGCGAGGTGGTCTTCACCGCGGGCGGCACGGAGGCCGACAACCTCGCCGTCAAGGGCCTGTACTGGGCCCGCCGCGACCAGGACCCCGCCCGGACCCGGATCCTCGCCAGCCCCGTCGAGCACCACGCCGTCCTCGACGCCGTCCACTGGCTCGGCGAGCACGAAGGCGCCCGGGTCGAGTACCTGCCCGTCGACCGCCACGGCCGCGTGCACCCCGAGGACCTCCGCGAAGCCATCGCGCGCAACCCCGACGACGTGGCCCTGGCCACCGTCATGTGGGCCAACAACGAGATCGGCACCGTCATGCCGGTCCATGAACTCGCCGCCGTGGCACGCGAGTTCGCCGTCCCCCTGCACTCCGACGCCGTCCAGGCCTTCGGCCAGCTCGACGTCCGCTTCGGCGACAGCGGCCTCGCCGCGATGACCGTCAGCGCCCACAAGATCGGCGGGCCCTACGGCATCGGCGCGCTGCTGCTCGGCCGCGACCAGAGCCCCGTACCCGTCCTGCACGGCGGCGGCCAGGAGCGGCACGTACGCTCCGGGACCCTGGACGTACCCGCCATCGCCGCCTTCGCGGTGGCGGCCGTGATCGCCGCCGAGCGGCGCGAGCGGTTCGCCGCCGAGATCGGCGCGCTGCGCGACGAACTGGTCGCCGCCGTCCTGCGGGAAGTGCCCGACGCCGTCCTCGGTGGGGACCCCGACGGCCGGCTCCCGGCCAACGCGCACTTCAGCTTCCCCGGCTGCGAGGGCGACTCACTGCTGCTCCTGCTCGACGCCCAGGGCATCGAATGCTCCACGGGCTCGGCCTGCACCGCCGGCGTGGCCCAGCCCAGCCACGTCCTGCTGGCCACCGGCACCGACCCGCAACTGGCCCGCGGCACCCTGCGGTTCTCCCTCGGCCACACCTCCACCAAGGAGGACGTCGCCGCCGTCGCCGCCGCGATCGGCCCGGCCGTGGCCCGCGCCCGCACGGCAGGCCTCAGCTAGGGGGCGGCCTGCCGATCAGGCCGGATCAGCGCGGCGTCGCCGCCAGCTCCGCGCGGACCAGGCCCAGGTAGCGGTCCCAGTCCCAGTGCGGGCCCGGGTCCGTGTGGTCGGCGCCCGGGACCTCCGAGTGGCCCAGTATGTGCCTCCGGTCCACGGGTATCCCGTACCGGTGGCAGACATCGGCGGCCAGCCGGGCCGAGGCCGCGTACAGCGCGTCCGTGAAGTCCTGCGGCCGGTCCACGAAGCCCTCGTGCTCGATGCCCACGCTGCGCTCGTTCATCGAGCGGTTGCCTGAGTGGAAGGCGACGTCGAGCTCGCGCACCATCTGCTCGATGCGGCCGTCCTGGCCGACTATGTAGTGCGCCGACGCCTGGTGCCACGGGTTCTTGAACGCGTCCACCGAGGACGCGAAGCTGCCCTGTGTGACGTGGACGACGATCCGGTCGACCCGGTAGTCGTCGGGCCGGTCCGCCCTGCGCCAGTTCGCCGGCGAGGCCGCCGTCCAGCCCACGCCCACGTGGTCCACCGCGCCCTCCTGCCGCGGTTTGGCCACCCCCGGCAGCAGCCACCAGGCACGCCGCAGATCGTCCTGCCCGGCGATCGCCGCCACCGTGAAGATCCCGAGGCCCCCGAACAGCACCGCCCGGCGCGTCCTGCGCGGCGCGGCCTTCGGCGCCCCCTCGGCCTTGCCGGCCTTGCTTCCCATGTGATCCACCCCCCGTACCCGACAACGCGCTGTGACCCCGGCCGGTTCCCCCGTACCCTGGACGGTGCTATGACTGAGAACCTGCCGCGCACCGCCCGCCCCCTCCGTGTCCTGGCCGCCATGTCCGGCGGTGTGGACTCCGCCGTCGCCGCCGCCCGCGCGGTCGAAGCGGGGCACGACGTGACCGGCGTCCACCTCGCCCTGTCCGCGAACCCGCAGTCCTTCCGGACCGGCGCCCGCGGCTGCTGCACCATCGAGGACTCCCGCGACGCCCGCCGCGCCGCCGACGTCATCGGCATCCCGTTCTACGTATGGGACCTCGCCGAGCGCTTCCGCGAGGACGTCGTCGAGGACTTCATCTCCGAGTACGAGGCCGGGCGCACCCCCAACCCCTGCCTGCGCTGCAACGAGAAGATCAAGTTCGCGGCCCTGCTGGACAAGGCCCTGGCCCTCGGCTTCGACGCCGTCTGCACCGGCCACTACGCCACCGTCGTCCTGGGCGAGGACGGCACCCGCGAGCTGCACCGCGCCTCCGACATGGCCAAGGACCAGTCGTACGTCCTCGGCGTCCTCGACGAGAAGCAGCTCGCCCACGCCCTCTTCCCGCTCGGCGACACCCTCACCACCAAGGAAGAGATCCGCGCCGAGGCCGAGGAGCGCGGCTTGGCCGTCGCGAAGAAGCCCGACAGCCACGACATCTGCTTCATCGCCGACGGCGACACCCAGGGCTTCCTCGCGAACCGCCTCGGCAAGGCCGAGGGCGACATCGTCGACGAGGCGACCGGCGAGAAGGTCGGCACCCACGACGGCGCCTTCGGCTTCACCATCGGCCAGCGCAAGGGCCTGCGCATCGGCCACCCCGCCCCCGACGGCAAGCCGCGCTACGTCCTCGACATCTCGCCGGTGAACAACACCGTCACCGTCGGCCCCGCCGAGGCCCTCGACGTCAGCGCCCTGACCGCGATCCGCCCCCGCTGGTGCGGCTCCACGGCCGCCGCCCCGGGAACGTACACCGCGCAGCTGCGCGCCCACGGCGGCGAGACCGAGGTCTTCGCCGAGCTCGTGGACGGCGAGCTGCGCGTCCGCTTCACGGAGCCGGTCCGCGGCGTGGCCCCGGGCCAGGCCATCGTGCTCTACGACGGCACCCGCGTGGTCGGCTCCGCCACCATCGCGACCACCACCCGGGCCGCGGCCGCCGCGGTCTGAGCGGGTACCGCCCCGGGTGCGGGCGGTGGGCGGGGCGGCCAGACTCGTAGGTGGAAGCGGGGGGCGCCGGGAGCGGAGGGGGACCACCCCCGGTCCTATCGCCAAGGGGAATCATGAAGACGAGAACCCGTTCGCTCCGCCGTGCCTCCGTCGCCGCCTGCGCCGTCCCGCTGCTGCTCGCGGGCGTCGCCGCGGGCACGGCGTACGCCGCCGCACCCGCGGTCGCCCCCCAGTCCGCTCCCGCCACCGTGCGGGCCATCTCGGCGAGCGAGATCCTCTCGCTCGTGAACGCCGAGCGGGCCAAGGCGAACTGCCCGGCGCTCGTCGAGAACGCCAAGCTCACCCAGGCCGCGCAGACGCACGCCGATGACATGGCGAATAACAACCTCACCGGACACACGGGCTCCGACGGTTCCACGGAGACGACCAGGCTCGACAAGGTCGGCTACAAGTGGGGCGCATGGGGCGAGAACGTCTCCGGCCCCGGCTACTCCGACGCCGCCGCCACCGTGAACGGCTGGATGAACAGCAGCAGCGGCATCCACAAGGCCAACATCCTGAACTGCAACTTCACCGAGACGGGCATCGGAGTTTCCGGTGACCGGGCCGTGGAGATGTTCGCCAAGCCCCTGTGACCACTCCCGGACCCGGCCGTCCGGCCGTCAGGCGACCGTCAGGACGATCTTGCCGGTGGTCCGGCCGCGCTCGCCGATCTCATGGGCCTCGGCGGCCCGCTCCAACGGCAGCACCGTGTCGATCAGCGGCTTGAGCAGGCCCTGGTCGGCGAGCGCGGCGATCTCCTCCAGCCCCTTCAGGTCCGGCTCCACCAGGACCCAGGAGGTGTGCACGCCCTGCGGGTCGGCCGGGAGGCCGTCCGGGCCGGGCAGGGTCACCAGGTGCCCGCCGGGCCTCAGCACCTTGAGCGAGCGCTGCCCGTAGTCCCCGCCGAAGGCGTCGAGCACGACGTCCACGTCGCCGACGGCGTCCTCGAAGTCGGTGGTGCGGTAGTCGATCACCTCGTCGGCGCCCAGCTCGCGCAGCAGCCCGTGCTTGGCCGCGCTCGCCGTGCCGATCACGTACGCGCCGCGCGCCTTGGCGATCTGCACCGCCAGGTGGCCGACGCCGCCGGCCGCCGCGTGGACCAGCACGCGCTGCCCGGCCGAGACCCCGGCCGTGTCCACCAGCGCCTGCCAGGCGGTCAGCGCCGCCAGCGGCAGCGCGGCCGCCTGCACGTGGTCCAGTGCGGCGGGCTTGCGGGCGAAGTGCCGGGTGGGGGCGACGACGAACTCGGCGTAGCCGCCGGCCTGCCGCGGGAAGTGCGGCATCCCGTACACCTCGTCGCCCGCCCGGTACAGCGTCACGCCCGGCCCGACCGCCTCGACGGTGCCCGACACGTCCCAGCCGACCATCGGGACCTCGCCCCAGCCGATCAGACCGCCGCTGGCCCGGGTCTTCCAGTCCACCGGGTTCACCCCGGCCGCGTGGACCCGTACCAGGATCTCGTTCAGACCGGGCTCGGGGCGGTCCGCCTCGACCTCGGTGAGGACCTCGGGTCCGCCCCACTGGCTGACGACGACGGCGCGCATAACTGTCTCCTTCATTGCTTTCCGTACCGGTTCTCCCGGCCGATGCACCCAGCTTGGCGGCCATCGGGCCCACGTGGTGTTGGCCGTACGGCCACCCTGTGACAGGATCTGGCCATGTCCGTTGTGCACCGAATCGCCGTCCTCGCCCTCGAAGGCGTCGCCCCGTTCGAGCTCGGCATGCCGTCGCGGGTCTTCGGCAATGCCCGCGCCGAGGACGGCAGCGCCCTGTACGAGGTCACCGTCTGCACCGCCGACGGGCAGCCCGTCAACAGCGACGCCGGATTCTCCGTCGGCGTCACCGCCGGTGCGGAGGCCCTCGCGGCGGCCGACACCGTGATCGTCCCGCCCACCCACGCCATGCCCGGCCTGCTGCGCGGCGAGCCCCTGCCGCAGGCCCTCGTCGACGCCCTCGCGCAGATCCGCCCCGGCACCCGCACCGTGTCGATCTGCACCGGCTCCGAGGTGCTCGCCGCCGCCGGGCTCCTCGACGGGCGGGCCGCCACCACGCACTGGGAGCACGCGCCCGAGTTCCAGCGCGCCTTCCCGCGCGTCAAGCTCGACGAGGACGTCCTCTTCGTCGACGACGGCGACATCCTCACCTCGGCCGGAGTGGCCGCCGGCATCGACCTCTGCCTCTACCTGATCCGCGCCGACCACGGCACCGCCGTCGCCAACCGCGCCGCGCGGCTGTGCGTCGTACCGCCCTGGCGCGACGGCGGGCAGGCCCAGTACATCGACCGGCCCGTTCCCGAGCCCACCGTCGCCACCACCACCGCCACCCGCGCCTGGGCCCTGGAACGGCTCGCCGAACCGGTCACGCTGGCCGAGCTGGCCGCCCACGCCCGGATGAGCCTGCGCACCTTCACCCGGCGGTTCCGCGACGAGGTCGGCATGACGCCGGTGCAGTGGCTCACCGTCCAACGCCTCGAAGTGGCCCGCCAGTTGCTGGAGTCCAGCGATCTGCCCGTCGACCTGGTCGCGCACCGGTCCGGCTTCGGATCCGCCAACTCGCTGCGCCAGCACATGCGGACCGCCCTCGGCATCTCGCCGATCGCCTACCGCCGCACCTTCCGGCCCGGCGTCCCGGCACCGGCGCACGCATGACCCCGGAGGTCATGGCCTACGCCGCCGCGGCTTGACAGGATCGGTCCAACCAACCGAACCCGTACGACACTTGACGCCGCGGAGGCCATGACCATGACCGCGTACGCCATCGCCCACCTGCGCCCCGGGGCCGTGAACGAGGACGTCCTGCACTACATCGAGGAGATCCAGTCGACGATGGACCCCTTCGAGGGCCGCTTCCTCGTCCACGGAGCGCAGGTCGAGGTCATGGAAGGGCCCTTCCCCGGCACCGTCGTGATCCTCGGCTTCCCGGACATCGAGCGCGCCCGCGCCTGGTACGCCTCCCCGGCCTACCGGGCCCTCGCCCCGCTGCGCACCCGCCACATCCCCGGCGAGCTCATCCTCGTCGACGGCGTCCCGGCCGGCTACGACGCCGCCGAGACCGCGGCCACCCTGCGCACCGCCGCCGGCCTCTGACGCGCAACCGGGCCGCCTTCGTCATCGGCGGCGCCGAGGCGTACGAGCGCCGGAGCTCGTCCTGCGGCGCGGTCGACCCGGACACCGGCCTGCCCGCCGGGCCCGGTGCCGCCCTGCCCTCGCTCCGCGGCCACCGGCTCGACGAGGCCGGCCGGTACGACGACGAGACCTGCGGGGCGGGCGTCCTCGTCGACCCCGCCCGCCGGCTGTTCCCCGTCTTCGCACGGGAGGGCCCGTCGGCGGCGATGCGCACCCGCGCCGCCCGGTGGCGGCTGCTCCGGCTCGCCAGGCCCGGCCGGGAGGCCCGCCGGCCGTACGACGGGCAGAGCGGCCCGCGGGCCCCTCGGCCCGGACCCGGCC
>NZ_JBHYVA010000474.1:0-6748 GCF_042750055.1 Streptomyces sp. NPDC059456 | reverse complement strand
GCCCGTCACGGGGCCGTGGTGCCGGGCGCTGCCGCCTCGGCGCCGAGCGGCTCGTCCGCTGCCGCGTCCTCGGCCTCCCAGCGCAGCAGGTCACCCGGCTGGCATTCGAGCACCTCGCAGAGTGCGGCGAGGGTCGCGAAGCGCACCGCCTTGGCCCGGCCGTTCTTGAGCACCGCCAGGTTGGCGGGCGTGATCCCCACACGGTCCGCCAGCTCGCCCACGGACATCTTCCGCCGGGCCAGCATCACGTCGATGTCGACGGCGATCGGCATCAGATCACCTCGTCGAGCTCGGCCTGCATCTGCGCCGCTTGGACGTCTCGCGCGACGGCCTGGGCCAGCAGCATCCGCAGGACGAGCACGATGAGCGCGACCCCCAGGATGGCCAGGCCGATCCCGGCCATGATGACGGTGACACCCGGATCCTCCCGCTGGCCCGGCGCGTTGACGGCCGTGACCGCGAACCACAGGAGGGCGGCGGCCACGATCGCGCCGATGACCGCGTCCACGTACCGGAAGGCGGCGTGGGAGAACACGGTTCCGCGTCGCACCATCGCCACCAGCCGCCATACGGAGACCAGTGCGACCTGGGCCGACACCATGCCCAGGGCCGCGATCACCCGGAACGCGGTCAGCGGAACCGACCCGTCCTCCGGGTCGGCACCCGACACCAGCGTCCACACCAGCAATGCCTGTACGCACACGGTGCCGGCGAGCACCACCACGAGCACGGCGCGCAGCGCCCCCACTGTCAGCTTCCCCACGACCCATCCCTCCATCGAGTTACGATTGGAATCTATCGAAAGTCGATAGGTCGAGCAAGGGCTGGGTCAGCCGCCGGTCAGGAGGCGGGCCGCGTTGCCGCCGAGGACCAGGTCGCGGACCGCCGGATCGGTGACGGCGGCCTCGACCGTGTGCCGGGCGGCGACCACGTCTCCGTAGGGGGTGTTCGACCCGAACAGACACCGCTCGGGCAGTTCCCGGACCGCGGCGCGTACGGCGAACACCTGCAGGGCGCTGGAGAGGTCGATGTGAAGGTTCGGCGTGTCCAGGGCCAGGTCGACCAGCTCCAGCCAGTTGAGCCCGCCGAGCGCACCGACGACGACCGGGACCGTGCGGTACCGCGCGGCCAGCGAAGCGTACGTCCGCAGATCGTCGGCGGTGTTCGGAGCGAAGCCGTGGAGCAGGACCGGCACACCGCCGTGGTCGGCGCTGACGGCGAGCGCCGGCTCGACGAGGTGTGCCCGGCCGGGGGCGGGGGTCAGTTCGCCGATGCCGACGAAGCCGGGGCGGGCGAGCAGCTCGTCCAGCCGGGCCCGCGTCCGGTCGGCCGGCATGTCCAGTCGTACGGGCGCCAGCGCGACGCTCTCGCCCGGACGGGCGTCGACGGCATCGCGGAGCTCGTCCACGGCCGCCCGGAACTCGTCCTCGGAAGCGGCCTCGCCGCCGATCACCGCGACCAGCCGGGCGAACTCCGTACGCAGCCCGTCCAGGGTCGTCGGCGCTTCGGGATGGATGCGCGTCGACTGCAGGACGGTGCGGCCGACACCGGCCTGCCGTGCCCGGGCCAGCTGGGCCGGGACGTCGACCGTGACATGTGCGTGAAAGTCGATGATCATGGAGTCACGCTAGACATTGACACCGATGTGAAGGTCAAGTCCTTCGGCGGGGGGAGCGGTTGTGCGGGTGGGCGAGCTCGCCGGACGGACCGGGGCCAGCCCCCGGGTCCTGCGGCACTACGACGCGAACGGGCTCCTGCCCTCGCAGCGCCTGGCGAACGGCTACCGCGAGTTCCCCGAGCAGGCGGTCGAGCGGGTGCGCCGCATCAGACTGCTGCTGGGCATCGGGCTGAACCTCGACGACGTCGCGCTGCTGCTCCCCTGCTTCACCGAGGCCGGCAGCCTCACACCGTGCGACCGGGCCCGGGACCGGCTCCTGGGGCAGATCGCGGACATCGACGCCAGGATGTCCGCCCTGCGGGCGACCCGGCGGATGCTGGTCGACGAAGTCCGGCAGTGGGACCGGGAGCCGCACTGAGCGGTCACGGCGGCGCCGCCCCGACGCCGGCGTTGCGGAGCCGGTCTTGCCCGCCATTGGGGTGAATGGTTCGAGGAGTCGTCGCCACCTCGGAGCGAACCGTGGTCTGTTCGGAACGGACCGGCTCGACGAAGGGTGTGGAATGTCGTATCCGAGGCGTGTGGGAACGGCTTTGGGCGCAGCCGTGCTGACCGTACTGACGGTGCCGGCCGACGCCCGTGCGGCGGCGGTGGCCTGTGGCGGAGGCGTGTCGACGGGCCGGGTGGCGATCCACGGCTGCATCAGCGCCCAGCGCGGATCCGTCGGCAGGTTCCCGACCCGGGACATCACGGCGTACGTCACGGCACGCAACACCGGCCGGAAGGGGCTCAACGTCTCCTACGAGGCGTTCTTCCGCGTGGTCGACGGGGGCCACTGGGAGAAGGTGGGCAGCGGCCGCGCCCACGTCCAGGCCGGCGAGTCCATCGGTCCCGTCGAGGTGGGGAGCACGACCCGGGTCTGCGGCCCCGTGAAGGTCGAAATCCGCGTGCACGCCCGCGCCGACGGCGCCGCCTGGAGCGGCTGGTCCCCCGCCTCCACGAAGCAGTGCCAGACCTGAACCGGGGCGGGCGCCCGGCGCGACCCCGCGATCCTGCCCGGAGACCGTCAGGGTGAGAACTGCGGTGGTGACGGCGGGTGCAGTGCCCGGGCGAGTTCGTGGGCGTGGCCGGTGAAGGGGCCCAGGTCGGTGGCTCGGGCGTAGGCGGGATGGTCGCGGTAGGCCGCGAGCCGGTCCAGGGCGCGCAGGCCGTAGTACGCGGACGGGCCCGTGCCCGCACCGGGCGCGGGGGCGGCCGTACCTGCGGCGACGGACGGGAGGATCCGCTCGAACAGCGTCTGACAGGCCCGGATGCCGCGGAGCATGACCTGGTGGTGGCGGTCCTCGGGGCCGAGGGGGAAGCGGAGTTCGGCCAGGACGGGGCCGGTGTCGATGCCGGCGTCGACCTCGTGGGCGGTGGCACCGTACTCGGTGTCGCCGTGCAGCAGGGCGAACAGGACGGCCACGGACGGCAGGCCGCGGTGCCGGGGCAACAGCCCGTTGTGGATGTTGACGATGCGCAGGCCCCCGGTCCGGAGCAGCGGCTCCCGGAAGATCTGCCGGTTGTTGAGGGACCAGACGATGCCGTCGGTGCCGGCGCGGGCCAGCGTGCCGGCGTGGGCGTTGACGTCCGCCGCGGCGAGGTGGGGCGCGTCGGCAGCGGCGGCGTCCAGCGGGTCGGCGGAGCACACCAGGTCGACCGGGTATTTGCGGGTGGCCGCGTGGATGACGGCGCGGCGCAGCAGGGCTCCTTCTCCGACGAAGATCACGCGGTGGCCTCCTCGCGGACGAGGGTCAGGTGGGCGCAGACCTGTTCGAGCGTCAGGTTGCGCACCATGCAGTCCAGGCGCCCCGTGAACTCCCGGGCCTGGTGGGGGGTCAGCAGGTCCGCGGAGACCGCGGTGAGCATCTCGACGAGGGCCAGGGAGTCTCCGCCGAGGGCGTGGAAGTCGGAGTCCGCCGACAGCCGTGCGCCGTCGACGCCGAGGATCTCCGCCCAGTGGTGCCGGACGCGGGCCTCCAGCGGGGCCGCATCGGGTCCGTGCGGGGCCGGATCGGATCCGTGCGGGGCCGGGGCGCCCGGCTCGGCGGCGAAGGGGTCGGGGAGGGCGTCGAGATCGGCCTTCCCGCTGACCGTGCTCGCCAGCGCGTCGACCACGACGACCCGTGCCGGGACGAGGTGGGGCGGAAGGGTGCGGGCGAGATCGGCCCGCAGGGCCTCGGCCAGGTCCGCGCCCGCTCCGGGGTGGCCGGGGTGGGGCACGGCGTACGCGCACAGCACGGCCGACGCGGAGTGCGGGCGCCGGCGGGGCACGACGACGGCCCGGTGGACCGCGGTGTGGGCTTCCAGCGCGGCGGCCACTTCGGCGGGTTCGACGCGGTGCCCGGCGATCTTGACCTGGTCGTCGATGCGCCCGGCGAACTCGATGGCGCCGTCGGCCAGTCGGCGGCCGAGGTCGCCGGTGCGATAGGCGCGGATGCCGTCGGGGCCGGTGGTGAAGGGGGAAGGCGGGCCGCCGGACGGGCCGTCGGCAGCGCCGAGGTAGCCGCGGGCCACCTGGACCCCGCGTACGACGATCTCACCGGTGCGGCCGATGTCCTGTGGACGGCTGCCGATGGCCTCGCCGTCGGCGCCGACGAGGTCGACGCGGGCGTACGGTCCGGGGAGGCCGATCGGGACGGTGGCGCCGCTCTCGCTGCCGTCCACGGTGTGGGCGAGGACGGCGACGGTCGCCTCGGTGGGCCCGTACGCGTTGACGACCCGGCACCCGGCCCCGAACGCGGTGCGCGCGGACCGTACGGCGGCGGGGGTGAGGGCCTCCCCGCCCAGCAGCAGGGTGCGCAGCGGGCGCGTGGGCGCGCTGCTCTCGGGCCCGAGGAGGGCGAGGTGGGAGGGGGTGAGCGCGAGGGTGTCCGCCCGGTGTTCGGATACGAGTGCCCGCAGCGCGGCGGGCGAGGGCGCGCCGGGCGCGAGCACGGTCGTGCCACCGGCCAGCAGCGGCAGGAAGAGGGGGAAGCAGGAGATGTCGAAGGCGTAGGAGGAGGCGAAGCCGAAGCGGGTGCGGTCGGTGATGCGGCAGATGCCGGTCATCCAGCGGACGAACCCCATGAGGCTGCCGTGCTCGATCTGGACGCCCTTGGGGCGGCCGCTGGAACCGGAGGTGTGGATCACGTAGGCGAGGTCTCCCGCGGTGGGACGTGCCTCCGCCGGGCCGGCGGGTCCGGCATGACCGGCCGCGTCGGCGTCCGCCGCGTCCGCCCCGTCCTCGTCGCCCGCGTCGCCCGCGCGGCAGCCGTCGGCGCGGTCGTCGAGGAGGTCGTCGACGGCGAGCAGGACCGTCCCGGACACGAACGGGGCGAGTTCGCCGGCGAGGTGCCGCCGGGTCAGGCACAGCCCGGCGGCGCAGTCCCGGAGGACCTCCCCGATCCGTGCGCCGGGATGGGCCGGGTCGAGCGGCACGTAGGCCGCGCCCGCCTTCAGGACGCCCCACAGGGCGCACACTCCGGCGGGTGTGCGGTCGACGACCAGGCCGACCAGGTCGCCGCGTCCGATGCCACGCCGCCCGAGCGCGGCCGCGACCGCTTCGGAGCGCCGGTCGAGCTCGGCGTACGTGACCACGCCCTCTGGCCCGTCGAGGGCCGGCGCATCGGGGGTGCGGGCGGCCCGGGCCCGGAACACGTCCACGACGGTGGTCTCGGGGGCGGCCGCCTCCGGATGTGGTTCCGGCTGCGCGGGTGCCGGTGCGGGTGTCCCGGGCCCGGCTCCCGGCCGGTCCCGGGTGACCCCCGCCGGGCCGGCGAAGGCGGCCAGTGTCCGGTCCAGCAGCTGTGCGGCACGGGCCGCGAGGTCCGGGCCGGCGCCGCGGACGCCGAGCGTGATCTCGGTCGCCGTTCCGGTCTCCGCGGCGACGAAGGAGAGCGGCACCAGCGGGGCGTGCACCGGCAGCGCGAACGCCGCGGACGCCGTGAAACCCCCGCCGGAGAACGCGGCGAGGTCGAGGCGGCCCAGGTGCGAGACGACCGCCGAGGCGAGGTGCCGGTCGGTGCGGAGCGTCAGGGCCTGGGCGGTGCGCAGCACACCGGCGGTCACCGCCGACGGCAGCCGCGCGAGGTGCGTCTCGAATCCGGCGGCGAGTTCCCGGCCCTCGGCGAGGGCGGTCAGGAGGTGGGTGTGCGCGGCCGTCCAGTCGGCCCCGGGGTGCAGGTCCAGGAACAGCGGCAGGCTCAGGTTGCCGGTCGCCGCGATTCCGGGCCGGTGGCGGCGCAGGTCGACCGGGACCATGACGCGGGTGTCGCGCCGCGCGGCATCGGTCAGGGCCTGGGCGAGACGGGCGGTGAGCGCGGCATGCCGCCCGGGCAGGGTGCGGCGCAGCCACAGCGTCCGGGCCGGGGCACTGCCGGCCGCCGTGCCGAGCGGGGAGCGCCGGGCGGGCTTCGGGGTGGGCCGCGGACCGGTGCGGCCGAGCCGGCGCAGCAGCCCGGCGTCGGTGTCCGTGTCGAGCGCGGGGCGGGGGGCCTCGTCCCGCAGGGCGCGGAAGACTTCCCGCACCCAGGTCAGGGCGCCGTGACCGTCCATCACGGCGTGCGAGGCGCTGAACACGATGGTGGTCGGCGTCCCGTCCGCGCCGGAGCCGGAGCCGGGCACGATGAGCACCTCGCAGCCGGGCGGCTCCGCCCGCCGCGAGGACCCGGCGGACCCGGTCGACGCGGTGAACCCGGCGGTCCCGGCGGGCCTGGTGGGCTCGGGCAGTACGACCGTCCCCTGCGCCGCGTTCGCGGACGCGTCGGCACGTGGTGCGGCGTACCGCACCCGCGGCGGCGGCCCTTCGGCGCTCCAGATCGCGCCGACGCGCACGAGCGAGGAGCCGGGGCATGCCGCGGCGGCCCGCGCCAGCGCTGCCTGGAACCGCCCGCGCTCGGGTACGCCCTCCCCCTCGACGACGATGCGCAGGGCCATGGCTCCGCGTGCGTCCCCGGCGGCGAGGTAGAGGCGCTCGGTGGGCGAGACCGGCCGCCGGTACGGGGTGACGGCGACCGCGTCGGCGGCCTGGGGGGATGTCATGACGGGGAGTTCCCTTGTCCGGTGTGGTCGGGTGCGGTGCGCGGCGCGGGTGGGCTGGCCGCCGCGGGGGAG
>NZ_JBHYVA010000473.1:0-6762 GCF_042750055.1 Streptomyces sp. NPDC059456 | reverse complement strand
CACCGGGCCCGACCGCGCAGGGCACGAGCGGCCCCCCGACCGACGTGCACTGGCGGTCGGGCGGCTGGCAGCCCTCCGATCCGCTGGTCGCGCGTCCCGCCGCCGCGGAGCCCGCGACCGGGGCGCTGTTCTCGCCCGGCGAGGACGGGGACGGGGACCACCACTGCTCGGCGGGCGTGGTCCACTCCCCCGGCGGCGATCTGGTCGTCACCGCCGCGCACTGCGTGTACCGCGGGAGCCTGGGCTTCCGTACGAACCTCGTCTTCGTCCCCGGCTACCGGGACGGCAGGGCCCCGTACGGGGTCTGGGTGCCCACGCGGATCGACGTGGACCCCCGCTGGACCGAGGACCAGGACCCCGACCACGACGTGGCCTTCCTCCGGGTGCGCAGGCCGGGCCGCCCCGGCGAGCGGCTGGAGGACTCCACCGGGGCCCGGACGATCCGGTTCCGACCCGAACTGCCGGCCCCGGCCCGGGTCGTGGGATATCCGAACGACACCGAGCACCCGGTGGAGTGCTTCAACACCGCCCGTGCCGCGGGGCCCGCGCAACTGCGGCTGGATTGCGCGGACGTACCCGACGGCACGAGCGGTGGTCCGGTGCTGACCGACGGACACACCCTGATCGGGGTGGTCGGCGGCCGCGACGGGGGCGGCGACGAGAAGACCTCGTACAGCAGCTTCTTCGACGACGCGGTGCGCGCCCTGTACGAACGGGCCGTGGCGGCCCGCCGGTCCCGGGCGGGCTGAGCCCTACGGTCCGGAGTCCGGCGGGGCGTGGTGGTGGGGCGGGTAGGCGGCGGTCTCCGGAACCGTCGGCAGCCGCCACTTGGACAGGACCCGGATCACCGTGCCCGGGCTGAGCAGGGTGTTCGGCGAGGCCGACAGGGACAGCACGCCGAAGAAGGGCCGGGAGATCTCCGGGTCGGCGTTGGCGCCCACGATCACCCTCGCCATGTAGGCCTGGAGGACCCTGGTCGCCTGGTCGGGCGGCGGTCCCTCGGTCCCCGGGTACCGCATGTCCTCGCTGGTGGCGATCTGCCAGGCCACGTCCGCGGCGGCGGCCGTGCGGCGCTGGATGCGCCGGGCGGCCGCGGCGATCTCCCGGGGTGCCAGGCCGCGGATGGCGGCGGCCGTGCGGCGCTGGATGCGCCGGGCGGCCGCGGCGATCTCCCGGGGTGCCAGGCCGCGGATGGCGCCGGCCAGGGCGTCCGCCGCGAGGGCGGCGACCGTCATGCCGTGGCCGTACACGGGGTTGAACCGGCAGGCGGCGTCGCCGAGGACGAGGAATCCGGCCGGCCAGCGGTCGAGGCGTTCGTAGTGGCGCCGTTCGTTCGCGGTGCTGCGGAAGCCCGTCGGCGAGGACAGCGGTTTGGCGTCGCGCAGGACGTCGTGGAGGGCCGGGGTGCGCAGGGTCCGGGTGTAGTCGAGGAACTCCTCGTCGCCGGTCGGCGGGGCGTGTTCGCCGTTGCCGATCAGGGTCGCCAGCCAGCGGCCGTCGTCGAGGGGCACCAGCACGCCTCCGCGCGGGCTGTCCGGGCGGCCCTGGACGTACATGCCCTGCCAGCGGCGGGCCGGGTCCGGCGGGATCTCGTAGTAGCGGCTGGAGTAGCCGAGGTGGGAGTCGTAGCGGGTGGTCGCCGGGGCCGGGTGGCCGAGGGCGGCGAGCCAGGCCGGGGCGCGGGAGGTCCGCCCGGTCGCGTCGACCACGAAGCGGGCGGTCAGCGGGCCGCCCTCGCGCAGCCGCACTCCGGTGACGGAGCGGCCGTCGGCTCCGGCGACGAGCCCGGTCGCCGCCGATCCGGAGCGGATGCGGATGCGCTCGTCCCGCAGCACTTCCCGGCGGACCGTCCAGTCGATGAGTTCACGACTGCCGACGAGGATCCGGGAGCCCGGAACGGAGTGGAACCAGTCGGCCGGGCTCAGCCACAGGAAGTCGCGCGGGGACTCCATGAGCGCCGCGCCGGCCGCCAGCAGCTCCCGGGTGACACCGGGCAGCAGCCCCTCCATCACCTCCAGGCCCCGCGACCACAGCACGTGCACGTGCCGGGACTGTGGCACACCGGGCCGGAAGGCCGGTCCGGTGTCCGCCAGTTCGTCCCGCTCCACCACGGTCACGCGCGCGAACCGCTGGGCGAGTGCCCGCGCCGCCAGCAGCCCCGCCAGGCCTGCGCCGAGGACCACCGCGTGATCGTGGGCTTCGTGGGCTTCTGGGTGGTTGTCCGTGTCGTCGTCCATGGCGCCGAGTCTTCCGTGGCGCCCGCGCCCCGGATCAGGTGCCGCCCGGGGCGCCCCGAGGCACCCCGGGGGCGGACGGGCTCACGGCGGGGCGCCCGGACCGCGGCAACCGGACGGCGGCATCCGGACCGGCGGCATCCGGACCGGCGGCATCCGGACCGGCGGCATCCGGACGGCGGCAACCGGACCGGCGGCATCCGGACGGCGGCAACCGGACCGGGGGCAACCGGACCGGCGGCGCCCTGGCCATCGGCGCCCTGGCCGTCGGCGCCCTTGACCGTCGGCGGCGGGACACCCGGACGGTGCGGACCGCCCGGCGACGGCCCGGGCCCCCGTCCCGCTCAGTTCGCGGGGAACCCGTACGCGACGGAGGTGAGTTTCTCCGAGGCCGCCCAGAGCCGTTCGCCGGACGTGTCGTCCAGGGTCCACTTCGCCCGCCAGGAGGGGGCGGGCGCCCCGCGCCAGCCGAGCCGCGGCCCGAAGAACGCGTCGGGCCGCACCCCCGGCGCCGTGGCCGCGTACAGGGTGGGCAGGGCACCGGCGGCCGCGGACTGGGCGAGGACGGCGGCACCGAGGCCCATCAGCCGCGACATGGGCCGGTGCCCCTCCTGGCGGGAGGCCCCGGCGTGCAGGTTCGTCGAGGCGTAGCCGGGGTGCGCGGCGGCGGCGACGATCCCGGAGCCGGCGGCTCCCAGCCGCCGGGCCAGCTCGTGGGTGAAGAGCAGGTTGGCGGTCTTGGAACGGCCGTACGCGATCCAGCGCCGGTAGCCGTGCTCGCCGTTCAGGTCGTCGTGGTCGACGTCGCCGAGGGCGTGGAACCCGCTGGAGACGGTGACGACGCGGGCCCCGGGCCCGGCGGCCAGCAGCTGCGGCAGCAGCAGTCCGGTCAGGGCGAAGTGGCCGAGGTGGTTGACGCCGAACTGGGTCTCGAACCCGTCGGCGGTCCGCCCGTACGGCAGCGCCATCACCCCGGCGTTGTTCACCAGCAGGTCGAGGGAGCCGTGGCGCTGCCCGTACGCCTGCGCGAACTCCCGTACGGAGCCCAGGTCGGCCAGGTCCAGCGGGACGAACTCCACCTCGGCTCCCGGTACTTCGGCGCGCAGCCGTACCACCGCGGCCCGGCCGCGGGCCGCGCTGCGGCAGGCCAGCACCACCTGCGCGCCGTGCCGGGCGAGCTCCCGGGCGGCCGTGTAGCCGATGCCGCTGTTGGCACCCGTGACGACTGCGGTGCGGCCGCTCTGGCCGGGGATGTTCTGGGCGTTCCAGCCGGGCATCTGAGCTCCCTCGTGACGGTGGGGGTGACGGTGGGATGGCGGTGGGATGGCGGTGGGGCCAAGGGGTTACCGAGGGTAGACCTCACCCTTCGCGGGGGTGGAGCCGGGGGCCGGTGCACCGGCCAGTAGGCTGCGGGTCCGTCCGCCCGCTTCCCCACCCGTCCCGAGGTACTGCGCAGTGAGCTCCGCACCGCCCTCCATCCCCGTGTCGGTCGTCGGCCTCGGCGCCGACGGCTGGGCCGGGCTCACCTCCGCCGCGCGGTCCGCGCTGACCGGGGCCGAGGTGCTGATCGGCGGGCCGCGGCAGCTGGACCTGCTGCCGGGCGCCGAGTGCGCCGGCGAGCGGGTGGCCTGGCCCAGCCCGCTGCGTCCGGCCGTGCCGAAGCTGATGGCGGAGCACGCGGGCCGCCGGATCGCCGTGCTGGCCAGTGGCGACCCCATGTTCTACGGGATCGGGCGGGCCCTGGCGCAGGAGCTCGGGCCGGACGCCCTGCGGGTCCACCCGCACCCCTCGTCGGTGTCGTACGCCTGCGCCCGCCTGGGCTGGCCGGTGGAGGACACCGAGGTGGTCACGGTGGTCGGCCGTCCGGTGGCCCGGCTCGCGGCCGCGCTGTACGAGGGACGGCGGGTGCTGGTGCTCAGCGCCGGTGCGGCCTCCCCGGGCGAGATCGCCGCCCTGCTGCGCGAACGGGGCTTCGGCCCGAGCCGGATGCGGGTGCTGGAGCAGCTCGGCTCCGAGCGCGAGGACGCCTACGAGGGACGGGCCGACGGCTGGGAACACAAGCCGGGCGACCCGCTGAACGTGGTGGCCGTGGACTGCCGCCGGGATCCGCGCAGCGACGTCCCGCGGCTCGGTGCGACGCCCGGCCTGCCCGACGGCGCGTACGAGCACGACGGCCAGCTCACCAAGCGGCACGTGCGGGCCGCGACCCTGTGCGCCCTCGCCCCGGCCCCCGGCGAACTGCTGTGGGACATCGGCGGCGGCTCCGGTTCCATCGGCATCGAGTGGATGCGCACGCACCCCTCCTGCCGGGCGGTGGCCGTGGAGCGCGTCCCGGAGCGGGCGGCCCGGATCACCCGCAACGCGGCGGCGCTCGGCGTGCCGGGGCTGCGCGTGGTCACCGGCGCCGCGCCCGCGGCCCTCGACGGGCTCCCGGCCCCCGACGCGGTGTTCATCGGCGGCGGACTGACCGCTCCGGGCCTGCTGGACGCGGCCTGGGCGGCACTGGCGCCGGGCGGCCGGCTGGTGGTCAACACCGTGACCCTGGAGTCGGAGGCGGTCCTCGCCGAGCGCTACCGCCGGCACGGCGGCGACCTCGTCAAACTCGCCGTCGCGCACGCGGTGCCGGTCGGCGGTTTCACGGGCTGGCGGCAGGCGATGCCGGTCACCCAGTGGTCCGTGACGAAGCCCCGGCCGCGGCCCGAGGACACCACGGCAGCGACCGAAGCGACCACAGAAAACGCAGAGAACGCAGAGAACGCGGCCACAGAGAAAGCAGAGGACCAGACGACATGACCGTGTACTTCATCGGTGCGGGCCCCGGCGCCGCCGACCTGATCACGGTGCGCGGTGCCCGGACGCTGGCCGCCGCCCCGGTGTGCCTGTACGCGGGGAGCCTGGTACCGCGCGAACTGCTGGCCGAGTGCCCGGCGGACGCCCGCCTGGTCGACACCTCGCAGCTGAACCTCGACGAGATCATCGCCGAGTGCGTACGGGCCCACGCGGCGGGCGAGGACGTGGCGCGGCTCCACTCGGGCGACCCGTCGATCTTCAGCGCGGTGGCGGAGCAGATGCGGCGGCTCGACGCGGCGGGCATCCCGTACGAGGTGGTGCCCGGCGTCCCGGCGTTCGCGGCGGCGGCGGCCGCGCTGAAGCGGGAGCTGACGGTCCCGACCGTCGGCCAGACCGTGATCCTGACCCGGATCGCCCAGCAGGCCACGCCGATGCCGCCCGGCGAGGACCTGGCGACGCTGGGCCGCAGCGGCGCGCTGCTGGTGCTGCACCTGGCGACGCGCTACGTGGACCGGGTCGTCGGCGAACTGCTGCCGCACTACGGGGCCGAGTGCCCGGTGGCGGTGGTGGCGATGGCCAGCCGCCCCGACGAGCTGATCCTGCGGGGCACGCTGGCCGACATCGCCGAGCAGGTGAAGGCGGCCGGACTGGTGCGGACCGCGGTGATCGTGGTCGGCCGCACGCTGGGCGCCGAGCAGTTCCGCGACAGCCACCTGTACTCCCCCGAGCGCGACCGGCATGTCTGCTGAACCGGTGCGCGGCCACGTCCTGATCCTGGGCGGTACGACGGAGGCCCGGCGCCTGGCCGCCGCGCTGGCCGCCGGGGGCGCGGCGGCCGACGCCGGCCCGGGTACTGCTCCGGGCTCCGCGGCGGACACCGGCGCCGGCCCTGGCTCCGGATTCGTCTCCGGCTCCGACTCCGGCTTCGGCTCCGACTCCGGCTTCGGCCTCGGCCTCGGCTTCGGTGCGGCGGCGCGTGGCCCGCTGCGGGTGACCAGCTCGCTCGCCGGGCGGGTGGCGGCGCCGGTGCTGCCGCCGGGCGAGGTGCGGATCGGCGGTTTCGGCGGCCCGGCGGGCCTGGCAGCCTGGATCGCGGCGAACCGGGTGACCCACCTGGTCGACGCCACGCACCCGTTCGCGGAGCGGATGAGCTTCAACGCGGCCGAGGCGGCGGCGCTTTCGGGCGTCCCGCTGATCGCGCTGCGCCGTCCCGGCTGGTCTCCCGGGCCCGGGGACGACTGGCACTTCGCCGGCTCCCTCGCCGAGGCGGCCGAGGTGCTGCCGGAGCTCGGCGGCCGGGCGTTCCTGACCACGGGCCGGATGGGGCTGCACGCCTTCGCGCGGCTGGCCGGCACCTGGTTCCTGGTGCGCTCGGTGGACCCGCCGGAGGCACCCGTTCCGCCCCGCCTCGACGTGCTGCTGGCCCGTGGCCCGTTCACCCTGGAGGGCGAGCGGGAGCTGCTCGCGCGGCACCGGATCGACGTCCTGGTCACCAAGGACAGCGGCGGCTCGGCCACCGCGCCCAAGCTCACCGCGGCCCGCGAGGCCGGCATCCCGGTGCTGGTGGTCCGTCGGCCCCCGGTTCCGGAGGGCGTCCTGGAGACCGGGTCGGTCCAGGCCGTCCTCGACTGGCTCGGCGAAGCCTGACGTCAGGTCCGCCTCCCCCGATCGGGGGAGGATCTTCTCCCGCTTTTCCGCGATGTGCCGTCGTGCCCGCGCAGCCCATGATCGTGTCCCG
>NZ_JBHYVA010000472.1:0-6784 GCF_042750055.1 Streptomyces sp. NPDC059456 | reverse complement strand
GGGGGGCGGGGGGGGCGGGTGCGGGGGTTCAACCGGCGGGTGCGGCTGACGCAGGGGCTGCCCGGGCTGACGAGGCCGGCCCCCCCGGCGCTGGTCGCCGCCGCGGCGGTCGGGGCGGCAGCGGCCACCGCCGGCCTGGTCTGGTACGCGAGCCGGCGCCGGGCGAGCGCCCTGGCCGCCGTCGCGACGTCGGCCTGACCCACCGCACGCCCCGCTGAGCAGGGCGGATGCGCGGTGTCGCATTCGCCCGGGGGTGTCCGGGAAAGTAAAAAAAATGGTCAGGGGTTCCGCTTGTCTCCCAAGCGGAGTACAAAGGAGTCAACGGCCCGCGAGACCAAAGAACATCCGAGAGGATCATCTTTAAAACGCAGTAAGGCCCACGGACCGAAGCATGAACGCCGAGCACCCACGCGACGTCGACCCGTCGATTACGGGCCAGCCGCACCAGGTGACGGGCAAAGTTCCCGACCTGATGGGCAACCATCGAGGACGCTTGGTAACTGGGCGTAAATGCCAGCGGCGACACCAGAGCAAGACGGTGTCGCCGCAACCCTGTTCCGGGTCCGTTTCAGGCCGCGCCGCGCTGCAGGGCCTCACAGACCGCCGTCGACTCGCGGACACCGAGCTCGATCGCCCGGCCACAGTGCGCGATCCAGGCCGCCATCCCCTCGGCCGTGCCCGACACGTAGCCCTCGAACGCCGCCAGGTAGGCCTCGCGCCCCTGCTCCGCGTGACCGACCTCCGCCGGGCAGATCGCCTTCGGGTCCAGACCGCTGTTGATCAGCACGATCCGCTCGGCCGCCCGCGCGACCAGCCCGTTGTACGAGCCGAACGGGCGCAGCGCCAGCAGCTCGCCGTGCACCACCGCCGACGTGACCAGCGCCGGGGCCGAGCCGCCCGCGATGATCAGCCGGGACAGGCCGTCCAGCCGGCCCGCCACCTCGTCCGCGCTCGGCAACGGGAGCGTGACGAAGGGCTCGTCCACCGGTTCGCCCGCCAGACGCGGCCGTCCCACCGCGTCACCGTCGGCCGTCGACCCCGACGCCACCAGGTGCAGGCGCGCCAGCACCCGCAGCGGCGACTGCCGCCAGATGCTCAGCAGCTGACCCGCCTCCGCCGTCAGCCGCAGCGCCGCGCCCACCGTGCGCGCCTCCGCCTCCGCCCCGAAGTCCGTGCGCCGGCGCACCTCCTCCAGCGCCCAGTCCGCCCCGGACAGCGCCGCACTCCCGCGGGCCCCGCGCAACGCGGCCTCCGAGGTGATCTCCCCGCTGCGCCGGCGCATCACGCGGTGCCCGTAGACCCGGTCCACGGCCTTGCGTACGGAATCCACGGCTTCGGCGACGCCCGGGAGCGAACCCAGGGCGGCCAGCGGGTCAGAAGCGCTACTCATAAGTAGGGAGCCTACGCACTGGACGCCCATGGCACCGACCCCTCCTTGGAGTGGTCTTCTTCACTTACCGGCACCACGGAAAGCGACCGAGCGACTACCCTTGGTGAACATGAAGATCGCTTTCGTGGGAAAGGGCGGCAGTGGCAAGACGACCCTGTCCTCCCTCTTCATCCGCCACCTCGCCGCCAATGAGGCCCCCGTCGTCGCGGTGGACGCCGACATCAACCAGCACCTGGGCGCGGCCCTCGGACTCGCCGAGGACGAGGCGGCCGCACTGCCCGCCCTGGGCGCGCACCTGCCCCTGATCAAGGAGTACCTGCGGGGCTCCAACCCGCGCATCGCCTCCGCCGACACGATGATCAAGACGACCCCGCCCGGCGCCGGATCGCGCCTGCTGCGGATCACCGAGGACAACCCGGTGTACGAGGCCTGCGCGCGCACGGTGCTGCTCGACGGGGAGCCGGTACGGCTGATGGCCACCGGGCCGTTCACCGAATCGGACCTCGGGGTCGCCTGCTACCACTCCAAGGTCGGGGCGGTGGAACTCTGCCTCAACCACCTGGTCGACGGCCCGGACGAGTACGTCGTGGTCGACATGACCGCCGGATCGGACTCCTTCGCCTCGGGCATGTTCACCCGTTTCGACGTGACCTTCCTGGTCGCGGAGCCGACCCGCAAGGGCATCTCCGTCTACCGCCAGTACAAGGAGTACGCCCGGGACTTCGGGGTCGTCCTCAAGGTCATCGGCAACAAGGTGCAGGGCACCGACGACATCGAGTTCCTGCAGGACGAGGTCGGCGAGGACCTGCTCGTCACCGTCGGGCACTCCGACTGGGTGCGGGCGATGGAGAAGGGCCGCCCGGCGGCGTTCGAGCTGCTGGAGGCGAGCAACCGGCTCGCCCTCCAGGCCCTCCAGGACGCGGCCGACGACTCGTACGCCCACCGCGACTGGGACCGGTACACCGAGCAGATGGTCCACTTCCACCTGCGGAACGCGCAGAGCTGGGGCAACGCCAAGACCGGGGCCGACCTGGCTGCCCAGGTCGACCCCGATTTCGTCCTGCGGGAGAGCACCGCGGCCTCCGGCCTGCCGGCGGACCCGGAGCCGGCGGCCGGCGATCCGGTCAGTCCTCGCCCGAACCCTCTTCGGCCCGCTCCGCAGCCGGCTTGACCGCGGGGGCGGCCGGCTTGGCCGGCGGCCCCGCCGTCAGGAACCTCGTCCAGCCGTCCTTGGGCGCCTCGCCGACATCGAGGCCGCGCATCCACTCCAGGACCTTCGGGTCCTGGGCGTCCAGCCAGTCGGTCAGCTCGCGGAACGGCACGCAGCGGACCTCCTTCTTTGTGCACATCGACTTGATGGAGTCCTCGACGGCCTTCATGTAGGTGCCGCCGTTCCACGACTCGAAGTGGTTGCCGATGATCAGCGGCGCGCGGTTGCCCTCGTAGACCCGGTCGAAGGCCTGCTGGAGGCCCTCGCGCATCTGCTCGCCCCAGTACTCGTGCTGCGAGGGGTCGCCCTGCGTGGTCGTCCCGGACTGGTTGACCAGGTAGTTGTAGTCCATGCTCAGCGTCTCGAAGGCCCGCCCGGGCATGGGCACCAGCTGGAGCGGGACGTCCCACAGGCCGTCCGTCTTCTTCGGCCAGATCTGCTTGCTGATGCCGCTGGAGTCGTAGCGGAAGCCCATGTCCTTGGCCGCCAGCATGAAGTTCTTCTGGCCTTCGAGGCAGGGGGTGCGGGCGCCGATGAGCTCCTTGTCGTAGTCGAAGGGGAGCGGCTCCATGCCCTTGAGGCCCGGCGTGTTCGTCTTCCAGTTCTTCACGAAGGCCTTGGCCTGGTTGATCTCGCTCTTCCACTCCGGCACGGACCAGGTGCCGACACCGCCGTCGGGGCCGCAGAAGTGGCCGTTGAAGTGGGTGCCGATCTCGTTGCCCTCCAGCCAGGCCTCGCGGACCTGGGTGGCCGTGTCCTTGATCCCCTGGACATCGCCGAAGCCGATGTCGGAGAGGCCGGAGTCGTGCTGCGGGGCCGTGTAGAGGGAACGTTTCTCCTCCGGGAGCATGTACACGCCGCTGAGGAAGTACGTCATCCGGGCGTTGTACTGCTTGCCGACCTCGCGGAAGTGCGAGAAGAGCTTCTGGCTGTCCTCGCCGGCGCCGTCCCACGAGAACACCACGAACTGCGGCGGCTTCTCGCCGGGCTTCAGCTTCTGCGGCTTCTGCACGTTCGGCTGGCGGCCCGTGTACGCCGTCGACCCGTCACCGATCAGCCGGTTGACGCTGCCGGGGGCCGCCTCCGGGGCCGCCGCACCCTTCTTGCCGTTGGGCCCCCCGGGAGAGGGGGGCTTGACGGGTTCCGAGGTGCTGCACCCGGCGACGCCCAGCACCAGCGCCGTGGCGACCAGGCCGCCGGCGATCTTCTTCGTGGCGGCGATCATCCGTCCACCTCTCCTCGCAGTTCCATCGCGGGTCTTCCGCGCCGCAACGTCCCATGCGGTCCGCCGTGAGGATGATGTGACAAGCCGTACAAAATGCTTAATCACCCCTGAGCGCTAATTCCTAGACCATTTGCTCCCATTCCGTATCGTTTTCCTTTACTCTCCATTACCTTTCATTTACTGAGTGTTGAGACTGAGTGTTGAGACTCCCGCCGCTTCATCCCTCCGCAGAGGAGACGGGACCTATGACCGCCACATCCCCCACGCCCCTCGTCGAAGCCCTCGGCACGCCCGACGCCGAGCCCGGCACGCACGGCACGTCCGCCCCCACGGCCGACGGCGCCCCCGGACGCCGCCCCGGCGGCGCGCCCTGCAAGGGACACCGCGCCGATCTGCACGCCGACCTCTCCGCCTCCCTGACCGTCTTCCTGATCGCCCTGCCGCTCTCCCTCGGCATCGCCCTGGCCACCGGCGCCCCGCTCCAGGCGGGCCTGGTCGCCGCGGCCGTCGGGGGGATCGTGGCCGGGCGCCTGGGCGGCACCCCCCTCCAGGTGAGCGGGCCGGCGACCGGACTAACCGTCGTCACCGCCGAGTTGATCCAGCGCTACGGATGGCGCACCACCTGCGCCATCACCGTGCTCGCCGGCTGCTGCCAGCTGGCGCTGGCGGCGCTGCGCACGGCCCGGTCCGCGCTCATGGTCAGCCCGGCCATCGTGCACGGCATGCTCGCGGGCGTCGGCGTCACGATCGCGCTGGCCCAGCTGCACATCGTCCTCGGCGGCACTCCGCAGAGCTCGGCGATCGCCAACGTCAAGGGGCTGCCAGCCCAGTTGGCCGGGCTGCACCCGGCCGCGATCGCCGTCAGCGCCCTGACCCTGGCCGTACTGCTCGGCTGGCCGCGGCTCCCCGGGCGGGTGGGTCTCGCCCTGCGCAAGGTCCCGGCCGCACTGGCCGCCGTCGCCACGGCAACGGCCTTCGCCGCCCTGGCCGGGCTCACCCTGCCCCGGGTGGACCTGCCGTCCTGGCGCAGCCACACCCTGCCCGAGCTCCCCGAGGGTCCCGTCCTCGGCCTCATCGCGGCCGTCCTGACGGTCACGCTCGTCGGCAGCGTGGAATCCCTGCTGTCCGCGGTGGCCACCGACAAGCTGATCGCCTCCCAGCGGCGTACGGGCAACCGCCCGCCGCGCGCCGACCTCAACCGCGAACTGCGCGGACAGGGTGCGGCGAACATCCTCTCCGGGGCACTGGGGGGACTGCCCGTCGCCGGCGGCGCCGTCCGCAGCGTGGCCAACGTCAAGTCCGGGGCCGTCAGCCGCCGGTCGGTCATGCTGCACGGGCTGTGGATCCTGCTCGCGGCCGGACTCCTCGTCCCGGTCCTCGACCTGATCCCGCTCGCGGCGCTGGCCGCGCTGGTGATGGCGCTGGGCGTGCGGATGGTGAGCGCCACGCACCTGCGGACCGTCACCCGGCACCGCGAGATCGTGGTCTACGTGACGACGATCGCGGCGGTGGTGCTCGGCGGGGTCCTGCTGGGCGTCGCCATCGGCATCGCCGTGGCCGTCGCGATCGCCCTGCACCGGCTGGCCCGGACCCGGATCACGGTGGAGGTGTCCGACGGCGTCCACCGGGTCTGGGCGCGCGGGCAGTTGACGTTCCTCGCCGTGCCGCGGCTGAGCCGGGTCCTCAACCAGATCCCGCCCGGCGGGCGCGTGGTCGTGGAGCTGGACGGCT
The DNA here is from genome assembly GCF_042750055.1 of Streptomyces sp. NPDC059456. Lineage (NCBI taxonomy): Bacteria > Bacillati > Actinomycetota > Actinomycetes > Kitasatosporales > Streptomycetaceae > Streptomyces > Streptomyces sp. NPDC059456. The sequence continues at coordinate 1,228 of NZ_JBHYVA010000472.1, read as the reverse complement.
CGTTCATGGACCACGCGGCGTACGAGACGCTGCAGGACTGGCAGGACGCCCACCTGGTGCACGGGGGCTCCCTGGAGGTCACCGGCCGCTCCACCACCCGGATGGGCGGGGCGGACCGCGCCGACCGCTCCCAGCGCGGAGCGCACCACTGCTGCCGCCCCTGGACCCCGTGGATGAACCACTGCGACCACCGGCCGGCCGCCGAGCCCACGATCCCCGGCGCGGCCCCGGCCCCCGACGCGATGGAGACCGTGGAACCACCGGCCCCGCGCCGCCGCCGGGGCGCCGGTCAACTGGCCAGCGGCATCAGCGCCTTCCAGCGGGACACCGCGCCCCTCGTGCGCGACGAGCTGGCCCGGCTGGCCCGGGAGGGGCAGCGGCCCTCGCAGCTCTTCCTGACCTGCGCGGACTCCCGCCTGGTGACCAGCATGATCACGGCCAGCGGCCCCGGCGACCTGTTCACGGTCCGCAACGTCGGCAACCTGGTCCCCCTGCCGGGCGCCGAGGCCACGGACGACTCGGTCGCGGCGGCCATCGAGTACGCGGTGGACGTGCTGAAGGTGGACAGCATCACGGTGTGCGGGCACTCGGGCTGCGGGGCGATGCAGGCGCTGCTGAACTCCACGCCCGGCGCGCCGATGACGCCGCTGCGCCGGTGGCTGCGGCACGGGCTGCCCAGCCTGGAGCGGATGCGCAGCCGCCACCACGCCTGGGCGCGGATCGCGGGCCGGCTCCCGGCGGACGCCGTGGAGCAGCTGTGCCTGACCAATGTGGTGCAGCAGCTGGAGCACCTGCGGGCGCACGAGTCGGTGGCCCGGCGGCTCGCGGAGGGCACGCTGGAGCTGCACGGGATGTACTTCCACGTGGGTGAGGCCCAGGCGTACCTGCTGTCAGAGGGCGAGGACTTCTTCGACTGCCGGGTCTTCGACAGCGTCGGACACGACAGCGGTCACGACAGTGGTCACGACAGCGGACACGGCGTCGGGCACGGTGTCGGACACGGTGTCGGACAACATGTCTGAATGATGACCGAATCGCCGTCACCCGCGGTTCCGGATCATGGACGCGAGTGAACCGATACCCTCCGTTGTCCGTGCCACAGAGTGGCGCCCGCGGCGCCGCCGCCCGCGGGCGGGGGGGCGCCGGCCGGGGGGGCGGCCGGGGGAGTAGGGGGGTGTGGTTAATAAAATTAGAGCGCGCGGGCGTATTATTTGTTTTTTTTGGTGGT
>NZ_JBHYVA010000471.1:0-6787 GCF_042750055.1 Streptomyces sp. NPDC059456 | reverse complement strand
CCACCCGCCCAGCCGCCCCCGGCCCCCCCGGCCCGCGCCACACCCCCCCCCACCCACACCCCCCCCCGCCGCGCGCCCCCCCCGGCCCCCCCCCTCGACCGGCCGTTCGTCGTACGGTCATACCGTCCAGGCGGGTTCGAGGTCGACGACGTCACCGGTGAGGGCTTCCACGTCGGCCTCGGTCTGGGCGCGCAGCGAGAGCCGCTCGACCCGCTCCTGGCGGTATTTGCCGTGCTCGGCGGCGGCGTGCCACATCGACAGCACCAGGAACTCCCGTCCGGGGGCCTCTCCGAAGAGGCCCCGGATCATGCCCGGCGAGCCGGCCATGGCGGGGTTCCACACCTTTTCCTGCATGAGGGCGAAGTGGTCCACGCGCCCCTCCCGCACCCGGGTGTGGGCCACGCGGACGACGTCCGCGTCGGTGAACCGCGGTTCGAAGCCGGTCTTCACGTCGAAGCGGTGGTCGAAGAGCGTGACCCGCGCATTGGTGTAGGTGCCGGCCTGGGACGCGGCCAGCCGGTCGTGCGACCGGGCCATGAAGGAGTCGTAGAAGGAACGGCTCTCCCAGAACGCGAAGACATGCGCGACCCCCTGACGCCCCCGGCTCCAACCGCCGCCCTGTCCCCGGAATCCCGGCTCGCCAGGCAGCCCCGCCCATTTGCGCTGCCCGCGCTCGAACCCGCGTCGGTCCGTCACCGTGCAGCGAATCCACTTGACCAGCACCGCGCCATCGTACGGGCCCGGCGCGGCCCCGGTCAGTCCCCAGCGCGGTTGATCCGCACCAGTTCCTCCGCATCCCGCTCGGACAGCCGAAGCCCGAACTCCCGGTCGAGCAGCGCGAGCAGCTCGTCGGGGTCCACGAAGTGCCGCTCCACCCGCCCGTCGGGGTGCAGGCGGGTGAACTCCCGCCCCACGAGCGCCCTGCGGACCGGAGCGCCCGGGTGCTGGACGACGATCCGCCCGACGAAGGCGGAGCGGGGGTGGGTGGAGCTGTAGTGGTTGAGCAGGACGTAGTCGACGGGGTGGTAGCGCTGCGGGGAGAACGCGTACAGGTCCCGCCAGGTGCCCTCGCGCAGCATGCTCAGCGCGAGGATCCCCTCGCCCTCCTCCCGGACGGCGTAGGTCCACTCCCCCTGGACCACTTCGGTTCCGGGGCACGCCAGCGGGACGGGCCGGCGCGGCCCCTGGTGGCCGAACCCGGCGTCGCACAGCCAGGGTTCGCCCTCGACGGTGACGACGAGGACGGCGTGCGTCACCGCGAGCAGGGAGTCGCCCCGGGTGCGGTTGCGGGCGCCGCGCCCGGAGACCTCGAAGCCGATCCGCTCCAGGGCGGCGGCCAGCAGCGAGTTCGGCTCGTAGCAGTCGCCGCCGCGGCGGCCGTGCACGAGATTGTCCTCCAGGACCTTGACGTCGAGCTCGACGGGGCGGCCGAGCAGCACGTCCAGGTTCTCGAAGGCGATGGCACCGGTGTGGGCCCGGTGCACTGCGTACAACGTCCCGAGGTCCGCCCGGAGTTCCCCGCCCTCCCCGACGGGGCCGTCGTAGCCGATCCGTTCCAGATAGGCGTCCAGATCCAGCCGGTCACCGCTCCACATGTCTCCCCCGCTCCCGCTCACCGACCGGCGGGCGCCCACCGGCCCCGCTCCGCCCAATGATCACCACGGCGGCCCCGCGCGCCAACCCCACGGCGAAGGGGACCGGCATCGGCCGGTCCCCTTCGTGAACTGCTGGTCAGCTACCCGTGCGGGCTACTCCCGTGTCAGCTGCAGCCGCTGGTCGAGCCGCAGCCCTCACAGATGTAGCAGGAGCCGGCGCGCTGCATCTTGGTACCGCAGGAGAAGCAGAGCGGGGCGTCGGCGGACACGCCGAGCTGCATCTCGACGAGTTCGGCGTTCGAGTGCGCCGTCTTCGGGGCCTGGACCTCGACGACCGCGACCGGCTTGGGCGCTGCCGGGACGGCGGCCAGCGGGGCGGACTGGGCGAGGGACTCCGTGTCGAGGTCCTCCTCCAGCGGCTCGTACGAACCGGTGTCCAGGTGGCGCTGGCGCTCCTCGGCGGTGTGGATGCCGAGCGCCGAGCGGGTCTCGAAGGGCAGGAAGTCCAGCGCCAGGCGGCGGAAGATGTAGTCGACGATCGACTGCGCCATCCGCACGTCCGGGTCGTCCGTCATGCCGGCCGGCTCGAAGCGCATGTTCGTGAACTTGGAGACGTACGTCTCCAGCGGGACGCCGTACTGCAGACCGACCGAGACGGCGATCGAGAAAGCGTCCATCATGCCCGCGAGGGTCGAACCCTGCTTGGACATCTTCAGGAAGACCTCGCCCAGGCCGTCGTCCGGGTAGGAGTTCGCGGTCATGTAGCCCTCGGCGCCACCGACCGTGAAGGAAGTGGTGATGCCCGGGCGGCCCTTGGGGAGGCGCTTGCGGACCGGACGGTACTCGATGACCTTCTCGACCGCGGCGCGGATGGTGTCCTCCGCCTTGGCGGTGACCTCCTCCTTCTCCTCTTCCTTCTTCTTCGCGGAGAGGGGCTGGCCGACCTTGCAGTTGTCGCGGTAGATCGCGAGCGCCTTGACGCCCATCTTCCACGCCTCGAAGTAGATCTCCTCGATCTCCTCGACGGTCGCCGTCTCCGGCATGTTGACCGTCTTCGAGATCGCGCCGGAGATCCAGGGCTGGATCGCGGCCATCATCCGGACGTGGCCCATCGCGGAGATGGAACGCTCGCCCATGGCGCAGTCGAAGACCTCGTAGTGCTCGGTCTTCAGGCCCGGGGCGTCGACGACCACGCCGTGCTCGGCGATGTGGGCGACGATCGCCTCGATCTGCTCCTCCTGGTAGCCCAGGCGGCGCAGGGCCTGCGGGACGGTGCCGTTGACGATCTGCATCGAGCCGCCGCCGACGAGCTTCTTGAACTTGACCAGGGCCAGGTCCGGCTCGACACCGGTGGTGTCGCAGGACATCGCGAGCCCGATGGTGCCGGTCGGCGCGAGGACGGAGGCCTGGGAGTTGCGGAAGCCGTTCTTCTCACCGAGGCGCACGACGTCCTGCCACGCCTCGGTGGCCGCGGCCCAGATCGAGTTGTCCAGGTCGTCGGTGCGCGGCGCGACGGCGTTGGCGTCGGCGTGCTGCTTCATGACGCGCTTGTGCGCCTCGGCGTTGCGGGCGTAGCCGTCGTAGGGGCCGACGATGGCGGCCAGCTCGGCGGAGCGCTTGTACGCGGTGCCGGTCATCAGCGAGGTGATCGACGCGGCGAGGGTGCGGCCGCCGTCCGAGTCGTACGCGTGGCCGGTCGCCATCAGGAGGGCGCCGAGGTTGGCGTAGCCGATGCCCAGCTGGCGGAAGGCGCGGGTGTTCTCGCCGATCTTCTGCGTCGGGAAGTCCGCGAAGCAGATCGAGATGTCCATCGCGGTGATGACGAGCTCGACGACCTTGGCGAAGCGCTCGGCGTCGAAGGACTGGTTGCCCTTGCCGTCGTCGTTCAGGAACTTCATCAGGTTCAGCGAGGCGAGGTTGCAGGACGTGTTGTCCAGGTGCATGTACTCGCTGCACGGGTTGGACGCGGTGATGCGGCCGGACTCGGGGCAGGTGTGCCAGTTGTTGATCACACCGTCGTACTGGATGCCCGGGTCGGCGCAGGCCCACGCGGCCTCGGCCAGCTTGCGGAAGAGCGCCTTGGCGTCGACCTTCTCGATGACCTCGCCGGTCATGCGGGCGCGCAGGCCGAACTCGGTGCCGTTCTCGACGGCCGTCATGAACTCGTCGTTCACGCGGACGGAGTTGTTGGCGTTCTGGTACTGGACGGACGTGATGTCGTCGCCGCCCAGGTCCATGTCGAAGCCCGCGTCGCGCAGGGCGCGGATCTTCTCCTCTTCCTTCACCTTGGTCTCGATGAAGGCCTCGACGTCCGGGTGGTCCACGTCCAGGACGACCATCTTGGCGGCGCGGCGGGTGGCGCCGCCCGACTTGATCGTTCCGGCGGACGCGTCGGCGCCGCGCATGAAGGAGACCGGACCGGAGGCGTTGCCGCCGGAGGAGAGGAGCTCCTTGGAGGAGCGGATGCGGGAGAGGTTCAGGCCGGCGCCGGAGCCGCCCTTGAAGATCATGCCCTCTTCCTTGTACCAGTCGAGGATCGACTCCATGGAGTCGTCGACGGACAGGATGAAGCAGGCGGAGACCTGCTGCGGCTGGGGCGTGCCGACGTTGAACCACACCGGCGAGTTGAAGCTGAAGATCTGGTGCAGGAGGGCGTAGGTCAGCTCGTGCTCGAAGATTTCCGCGTCGGCGGGGGACGCGAAGTAGTCGTGGTCCTCGCCGGCCTTCGTGTACGTCTTCACGATGCGGTCGATGAGCTGCTTCAGACCGGTCTCGCGCTGCGGGGTGCCGACCGCGCCGCGGAAGTACTTGCTGGTGACGATGTTGACCGCGTTCACCGACCAGAAGTCGGGGAACTCGACGCCACGCTGCTCGAAGTTCACCGAGCCGTCGCGCCAGTTGGTCATGACGACGTCACGGCGCTCCCAGCTCACCTCGTCGTACGGGTGCACGCCGGGCGTGGTGTGGATGCGCTCGATCCGAAGGCCGCTCTTGGCAGTCTTGGTCCCCTTGGCGCGGGAACCTCGTGCCGAGCCGCTCGCCGTCTCTGTCATGCCGCTTCCTCCCATATGCGGGCAAAAACGCCCTAAAGTGCCAGCGTTATTCCGCGGCACGGTCTGACTTGTATCTACGTGTCTTCGCCTGGGCTGCCCGGGCGGCCGCGCTGCGCTGCGGCCGGACGGTCAGTCGGCGGCGGAGGCGGGCACGGGGACCGAGCCGGTCCCGCGGGGCTCGCACTCTTCGGGGTGAGTCCGTGGCACGCGGAGTTCCGCGATGGCGGTCTCGAAGTCTTCGAGCGTGTCGAACGCCTTGTAAACGGACGCGAACCGGAGGTAGGCGACCAGGTCGAGCTCCTGCAACGGGCCGAGTATGGCCAGACCCACGTCATGGGTGGTCAGCTCGGCGCTTCCGGTGGCGCGCACCGCCTCCTCGACCCGCTGGCCGAGCTTGGCGAGGGCGTCCTCGGTGACCGGCCGTCCCTGGCACGCCTTGCGCACGCCGGAGATGACCTTGGTCCGGCTGAAGGGTTCGGTCACCCCGCTGCGCTTGATCACCATCAGCGAGGCCGTCTCCACCGTCGTGAAACGACGGGAGCAGTCGGGGCACTGACGGCGCCGACGGATCGACGTGCCGTCGTCCGTGGTGCGGCTGTCGACGACGCGGCTGTCAGGGTGCCTGCAGAAGGGGCAGTGCATGGTTCCCTCACCCTCCCTCTTGGCACGACTGAATCACCTCGCCGAGCCCCTGAACGACGGAGACGGGTCTACGTCGGGGGCTTGCGAAGCAGCCACCAGCATATGCGATGCCGAGGCCCTCGGAGGACCGAGGACCACAACTTCTGGGCGGCAGCGCTCATCCAACCACTAGATCTTGGGTTGTGGTGGATTTGGTTCGTTCCGCGTGTCGCTCGGTCCGATGACCGGACCGAGGCGTTCCCGGTGCCACACTGGGCACAGGACCGGAAGCTGGCGATCCGACCGGGAAGGGTACCGTAAACAGCGGATGCGGGACCGAACCCGCGTTCGGCGGGCCGATCGTCCATACACCTCTTGATGTGACCACGGTGGGCGATCTGCGATTTTTCACTCGAACGTGTGTTTGGCGCAACCTTTCGAAAGCAACTACCGTTGTCCAGCTAGGGAGAACATTTCGAGAGGGGCCGCCGACGTGACCACCACCGCAGACAGTGCCACCATCACTGCCCAGAACCGCTCCCAGAGCCGACTCGAGCCGGTGCATCCCATGAACGACGCAAGTCTGAACCAGGAGGCGGAGCCCGCGCGCCCCGCACGCTCACTTCCAGGGCGACCTCCAGGCATCCGCGCCGACAGCTCCGGCCTCACGGACCGGCAGCGGAGGGTCATCGAGGTCATCCGCGACTCCGTGCAGCGGCGGGGCTACCCGCCGTCCATGCGGGAGATCGGCCAGGCGGTCGGCCTGTCCAGCACGTCGTCGGTCGCCCACCAGCTCATGGCCCTGGAGCGCAAGGGCTTCCTCCGCCGCGACCCGCACCGCCCCCGGGCGTACGAGGTACGCGGTTCCGACCAGCCCAGCTCGCAGCCCACGGACACCACCGGCAAGCCCGCCGCCTCGTACGTTCCCCTCGTCGGCCGGATCGCGGCCGGCGGCCCGATCCTCGCCGAGGAGTCGGTGGAGGACGTGTTCCCGCTCCCCCGCCAGCTGGTCGGCGACGGCGAACTGTTCGTCCTCAAGGTCGTCGGCGACTCGATGATCGAAGCCGCCATCTGCGACGGCGACTGGGTCACGGTCCGTCGCCAGCCCGTCGCGGAGAACGGCGACATCGTGGCCGCGATGCTCGACGGCGAGGCCACCGTCAAGCGCTTCAAGCGGGAGGACGGCCACGTGTGGCTGCTCCCGCACAACGCCGCCTACCAGCCGATCCCCGGCGACGAGGCGACGATCCTCGGCAAGGTCGTCGCCGTACTGCGCCGGGTCTGACCCGGCGCCCCCATCCGGCTCCGGGACCCACTGCGCCGGTCCCGGAGCTGCTGTTCCAGCCGCTCGGCCCGCCGTCCGCCGACGGCTCCGTCTGAGCAAGCCCCGGCCCAGCCCCTGCCCACACCCCCGCGGGGGGTGGTTTTGTTTTACCCCCGCTCAACCCGGGGGGGGGGCCGCCGGGGCCGGGCCGCGAACGGGGGGGGGCGCCGGTGTGTGAGTGGCGTCCGCCGGTG
>NZ_JBHYVA010000470.1:0-6793 GCF_042750055.1 Streptomyces sp. NPDC059456 | reverse complement strand
GGGGGGCGCGGTAGTGTTATCACTCCCCCGGCGGCGCGCCCGCGCCCGCGGCGGCCGCCGCCGCGTACTTCCCGCCCTCGTCGGCGAACCGCCCGTCCGGATCGCGGAAGCGCACCGGTCCGCACCGCGCGTACGCGTAGCGGCACGGCCCGTCCGCCAGGCCCGCCGGGTCGCAGCTCGCCCAGCGGCCCAGCCAGGGCGCGTAGTAGCGGGCGCCGTGGTACGAGAGGCCGGTCTCGTCGTCGCGCTCCTTGCCGGTGTAGCGGTACCGCTTGAGGCCGGTCTCGGCGGCGGTGCGGCCCGCCTGGAAGGCGGTCGTGCCGTACGGGTGGTACTCCTCGTGGCCCACCAGGGCGCCGTTCTCGTCGAGTTCGACGCAGACGGACTCCTGGTGGTCCGTGAACCGGTAGCGGACGGCGGGCCGGCCGGCGGGCAGCACGGCCGTTTCGACGAGAGCGATCTGCTCGCCGGCGTCGCCGATGTGCAGGGTCTCGCGTTCGAGGGTCGTGCCGCCCGCGCCGTACTCGCGGTAGAGCTCGAATCCGCCGAGGTAGCGGCGTTCGTTCTTGACGGCCCCGCCCATGGTGACGGTCACCTTGCGGACGCGTTCGCCGGCGGAGTCGTGGACGTAGTACGTCGTCTCGGGCGTGCCGTCGTTGACCACCTGGCGGGCGGTGGCGGCCAGGCGGTCGCCGTGGTCCCAGCGCATCAGCGGCAGGTGCGGCATGCGGGTCATGTTGCCGTGCACGTCGTGCCCGTACCGGGCGCCGTAGCCGCCGTCCGCCGCGTAGTCGGGCAGGCCCCCGGTCTCGCCGGGCAGGCTGGTGGCCAGGAGCCGGTTGCCGTCGAGGGCGTACTGGTGGTGGCGCCGCCACAGGACGGGGCCCGGTGCCTCGACGTCGGCGCCCTCGTGGTGGGCCACGTGCATCAGGTTCCCGACCGCGTCGTAGCGGAAGCGCTCGACGTAGCCGCGCAGGCCCTGGAGGTCGTTCGGGTGGACGCGGGCTCCGGCGAAGGGGTGGTCCCGGCGGCCGGCGTCGGGCGGGTCCGGCAGGAAGGCGGTCTGGCCGGCGTGCTCGCGGCCGCTCGCGGCGACGAGCCGGTACAGCGCGTCGTGGGTGAAGTCGCGGGCGGTGGCCGCACCGGCGATCGTGGCGAGCGAGGCGTCTTCGACGCGGGTGACGTTGCCGACGGGGTCGTGGGTGTAGTGCAGGTCCTGCACCACGGACGCGTTCGCGAAGAGCATCGACGCGGTGGTGTCGGGGCCGGCCGGCCGGGTCGTGCGCACGCCGGTCAGCCGGAAGGTGGCCGGGTCGTAGGTGTACGCGGTGCGGGCGCCGTTTCCGTGGACGACGCGGGTGCGCCGGCCGTGGGCGTCGTAGTCGACGCCGGTGACGAACGCGGTGGGCGTCGCCGCCCCCCGCAGGCGGACCTCGACGCGCTCGGGCAGGCCCGCCTCGTTGTACGCCCACCGGGTTTCGCTGCCGTCCGGGGCGGTGGTCGCGACCGGGCGGTCGAGGGCGTCGTACGCGGTGCTCGTGGTCAGCGCGGGGCCCGGTTCGAGCAGGGCCTCGGCGGCCCCGGCGATCAGGTCCGGGCCGGTGAGGGAGGCCAGGGCCGACCAGTCCGGGGTGCCGGTGTGGTCGCGGGCGAAGCGGCGGGAGGTGGCGAGCAGGTTGCCCTGGAAGTCGTACCGCTCGCAGGTCGTCACTCCGCAACCGTCGTAGACCCGGAAGGTGCGGCCGCGCAGGTTCCGGTCCGGTTCGGGATGCGCCTCGCCGTGGACGCGGTACTCGACCAGTACCTCGGGGTCCGGTGGTGCCCCGGGGTCGCGCGGGGCACCGGAGAGGTTCGTGTCCCCGGCCGCGGTGACGTAGGTGCCGACGGGGCGGCGCAGCGCGTCGTACGTCGTGCGGGTGCGAAAGCCCCGGCCGTTCCAGCTGAACAGCAGCCCGTCCGCCGCGTCCCGGAGGGTCAGGCGATCACCGGCGTCCGGGCTGTGCTCGAACAGCGCGTGACCGGTCAGGTCGTAGCCGGGGCTGAAGCCGTGCGGGAACAGGTTCTGCGGATCGTCGAGGGGGTGCACGCCCGGCGGGAGGGGCGGGACGACGTGCTGCAGCACCCGGTTGCCGCGGGGGTCCTGGATCCACAGCGGAGTGCCTTCCACGTCCCGCCGGGTGAAGGTGACGTGCTTCTCGTCCACCCCGTCGTCCCTGTTGTGCGCGATGGTCACGACGGTGTGCCCGCGGCTGTCGAGCAGGGCGCACCCGGGCGTGCCGGCGTGGGCGGCGGCCTGGCGCGCCGCACGGCGTTCGGCGGGCAGGGCGGAGGTGCTCATCCGCGCGTACCAGCCGTTGCCCGGTTCGAGGACGGTGTCGTTGGCGTCGTGGTCGGTGACGTGCCAGGGCGAGAACTCGACGCGGTGGTGGCTGCCGTCGGGAAGGTCGGTACGGATCAGCCGCCCGATCGCGTCGTAGAAGTGCAGCGGCGTCACGCCCTGCTCGCCGGGCTCCTCGAAGCGGTGCCCGCTGCCGGGCGGGCTGAAGTACGGCTCGTACTGCTTGACCGGGTTGCCCTTGTTGTTGACGACGGTCTTGCCGTCGGCGACCCAGCGCAGCGGGCCGCCCGGCTCCTCGGGTTCGGCCTGGACCTTCTTGACCAGGGTGTTGCCGAGGCCGTCCGCGTAGAGGAAGGCGGCCTGGAGCGGGCTCTCGGGCTGCTCGTCGGCGTGCCGTTCCCGGGTGAGCACGGCGGTGCAGGGCGGGTGCAGGGCCCAGACGACCTCGCCGTCGCGCAGTTCCTCGCCGAAGTGGAAGAGCCAGCGGTTGCCCGCGCCGAGGAGCAGCGCCCGTGCGCGTACCGGGTCGTGGTCGTCGGTCAGGACTAAGCCGTGGCGGCGGGCCGCTTGGGGGTTGAGCGCGGCCGTGTCGTGGCCGGTGCGGTGGTCGCCGGCGCCGTCCTTGCCGCTGCGCGCGGCGGCGGCGGGGAGCCCGAGGGCGTCGAAGAGGACCTCGGCCTGGTTGCCGTTGACGTCGCGCGTCCTGCGGGGCGCCATGACCCGGTAGTCGTGGGCGAGCACCTCGCTGCGGTTGCCGAGCGGGTCGGTGCTCGCCTTCAGGGAGAGGCCGTACGGGTCGTGTTCGAGGAGGGTGGTGCTGCCGAACGCGTCGGTCCACCGGGCGGGCAGGAAGAACCGCTGCGGGGCGTCGGGGTCGTACTCCGCGCCTTCCGAACAGCGCCAGTACCGGCCCGCCGCGTCCTCGCCGAGGAGCCGGACGGCGGCCTGGCCTCCGAGGTGTCCGCTGACGGTCCGGTCCGCCGCCGCGGCCCTGACCTCGGGGGTCGCCCTGTCGCCGAGGACGGCCGTGAGCAGGGCGTCGGTCCGGGCGAGGGCGTACGTCCCGTAGGGCAGGGCGCGGGCCGTCAGGCCGCCCAGGGGCAGGGGCGCGGCGAGCGTCTCGTCGTAGTAGAGCGTGCGGACGAGTCCGAGGAGCCGCTTGTGGGGTGCCGTCCCGTCGGGCAGCCGATGGTGTTCGAGTTCGGCCACCGGTGTCCCGCCGGTCTGGTACCGCTCGCCGAGCCGGAACCGGAGCATCCCCTCCGCGGTGACCCACCTCCCGTCCCCCGCGACGTCCGGACCGGTCCCGGTCAGCTCGTGGGTGCGCGTCTCGCAGGGCAGCGGGAGGCGGTACCGGTCGGGGTCCGGCGGGAGCGGATCGGTGGTGCGGATCTCGGTGTAGACGGCTCGGAGCTCGCCCTGGACGGAGGCGACGAGGGTGTCGGTCCCGGGCGGCAGGAGGGGGTCGGCGAGGGGGGACGGGCGGGTGCGGGGGTAGCCGACCGTAACGGACTGGAGGACGTTCCCGTAGGGGTCGACGGTGAGGTTGAGGGTGTGGACGATCCGCGGATCGGGTGCGGCCGGGGGTGTGGACTGCGGCGTGCGCAGGTCGAGTTCGTAGTGGTGGGCGACGGACTCGCCCTCGAAGGTGTGGAAGACGGCGTGCTGCCGGCCGGCGCGGGGCTGGACGAGGCGGATGTGCGGGGCGTGCGTGGTGGCCGTGAGGACGCGGACCGGGACCGCGGGCCGTTCGCCGTCCGTCGCGGCGCCGAGGTCGAGTTCGTACGTCTCCTCGCGGAGCAGGGCGCCGTGGAACGCCCTTACCGCTTCCCGTCGTTCGCCGGGGCCGAGCGGCAGGGCGTCGAGGCCGGGGCCGGGCGGCGCGTACTCCTCGGACGCACGGAAGTACTCGTGCCGGAACGGGTGCTGCGGGTCCCGTCCCGCCACGGGCACGCCGGTGTGGTGCCAGGTGACCGTTCGTACGGGCGGCTGGTGGAGCCGGTGGTCGGCGGTGACGTAGGGGCTGTCCGCGTTGGCCGCCGTGAACGTGCCGTAGTCCTCGACGTCCGTCCGTTCCACGCGGGCGAAGCCGCGGAACTCGCGCTCGGCGCCGTCGAAGCAGCCGTGGTGGTAGCTGTGGCGGCTGGTGAAGGCCGTGCCGCGCCACTTGTCGCGGACGGTCGTCCGCTCGACGACGTGGACGGGGAAGGGGAGCTTCGTCTCCCAGGGCGTGCCCGCCCGGCGGTCGCGCAGGCAGAAGGCGGTGGAGGGCGCGTACCCGATCTCGGTCTCGGCGCCGAGGTTGTTGCGGACCCGGGTGAGCAGATGGGGTTTCACCCCGCCCATCAGGTCGAGGTAGCGCAGCGGGCGGCGGCCGTCCGCGGGCAGGGGTGAGGACCACACCAGGCAGGCCGTGCCGTTGCCGAGCAGGTCGAGGGCGAGCACGTCGGTGATGCTGTCCGCCGGTGGGAGCGTCGGCAGTGCTACGGGGGGTGCGAAGTCGTTGCCGGACCGGTTGAAGTGGATCCGCGCGCCGTCGGCGTGCAGGTGGACGAGGTCGGTGGTGCCGGAGCCGTCGACGTCGGCGAGGAGGACGCGTCGCTGGTCGAAGCGGTCGGGGTGGTCGGACGGGGCGCCTGCCATCACGATCTTCGGGCCGAACCTGCCGTGGCCCAGGTTCGGCCAGTAGCAGACCTCGCCGTTGCGGATGCGGACGAGATCGGTGAGACCGTCCCCGGTCATGTCGGCCAGGACGACGGACTGCTCGGCGTCGGCGAAGACGAGCCGCGGCCCGCGTTCCTCGTCGCGGGCACGGACCTCGCGCCGTTCGGGCCCGAAGCCGTCCTCGCCGAGCGAGGGGTGCCAGACCAGGGCGTCGTCCTCGGTGACGAGGACGTCGGCGAGGCCGTCGCCGTCGAGGTCGACGAACCGCAGGTTCGGATCCGCCCAGTCGCGGTCGGGCAGCGAGACGAACGGGGTGTAGGGCTCCCAGGTCCCGTCGGCCGCGCGTTCCTGGAAGCCGGGATCGGGCCCGGTGAACCGTACGAGGTCGGGACTGCCGTCCCCCGCGAGGTCGAGGAACCGGGCTCCGGTGGCCAGTGCGGGCGACGGGCGGGACGGGACGGCCTCGACCGGCCCGAAGCGGGCCCGGGCCGGGGTGAGCGGACTGAGGTTGCGCTTGTGGAACCAGCCGCCGCCCTGCTCGGTGAGGATGCCCGGCAGTCCCTCGCCGTCCAGGTCGACCCACTGGTGGCGGGTGCCGTCCAGGCCGGTGGGCAGTCCGTCCAGGCTCTCCTCGTCGAGCTCGCGGACGGTGTGGTAGACGACCGGCCGGGAATACTCGAACTCGACCGGGGGCAGGGCGCGGGTGCGGTGGCCGCCGCCGTCGCGCTGGTGGCCGCGGTGGGTGACCGCCGTGAGGGTCGCGTGGACCCCGTACGCGTACCCGAGCTCCGTGGAGCGGACGAGGGCGTCGGCGCCGACCTCCGGCTCGTCGGGGAAGTGGTGGAACATCAGGACGCGTCGGCAGAGCCGGTGGGTCCGTACCTCGAAGCCGGGGCGGAACGTCGAGAAGGCGTCGGGGCGGGCGCTCCAGGCCCCGGCCCCGTGCGGGGTGGGGGCGGCCCGGTCGTGCTCGCCGTAGTCGAGGACGAGTTCGAAGTGCCACTGGCCGTCGCCGGGCAGCGGCCGCCGGCCCGTGGCGGCGTCGAGGGAGGACGGCCAGGGTGTGCGGTTGCCGTAGCGGATCCGTTTGAGGTGGCGGTTGGCGGTGCGCTGCCGGTTCCGCTCGTGGCCGGCGGCCGTGTCCACGCCCTCGTCGTCCTCGGCCTTGTAGCCGTACGCGATGAGGTTGCCCCTGTCGTCGTGGCTCTCGCAGATCAGCCAGGCGAACACGCGCGAGGCGTCGGCCGGGTCGGTGATCCGGGACTCCGGGGTGCACCCGTACCAGGTCGTGACGTCGTCACGGGAGATCGAGCGCCAGAAGACGTCGGCCGGGTCCCCGGTGTTCGTCCAGCGCTCGATGCGGGCGAACAGGCCCTCGCTGCGGGGCCGGTAGCGCCGGACGGTGTAGCGGGCGCCGCCGATCGCGCGTGGCGGCAGCGCCTCCGGCACCCAGCCGTCGCCCTCGCGGACGAGTACGGGTACCAGGTCCTCGGCGCCGGAGAGGATGAAGACGTCGGAATCGGACGCGTCGTCGTACCGGGGCACGCCCTTGTCGGTCCGGCGGGTGATCGCGGGCAGCCCCAGGCTCCAGCCCAGGCCGAAGGGACCGTTGCCCTCGCCGGAGCCGTAGCGGAGCACCGGGTCCGGTCCGAAGCCCGACCGCCCGGGGGTGGCCGCGACCGGTACGGTCATGGCGCCGGCGCCGGTGACCGGATGGGCCGCGAACTTCTCGCCGATGCCCTTGATCGCCCCGCCGCCTTTCGGGAGGCTCACGGCGGGCGGAGGCAGCGG
>NZ_JBHYVA010000469.1:4582-6807 GCF_042750055.1 Streptomyces sp. NPDC059456 | reverse complement strand
CCCGGGGGGGGCCGGCCCGCTGGGGGGGGCCGGCCCGCGGTGCGGGGGGGGCGCGGCGGCCCGCCGGCCCCCGGCCCCCCCGCCGCCCCCGGTCCACGGGTCGGCGGCCAGCAGCAGGTGCCCGTCGAGGTCCACCCAGCGGGCCCGGTCGGCGAGGTGCACGGCGGGGGCGATGCCCAGGGAGCTGGCGGTGAGGCAGCCGAGCATGACCTCGGTGCCGCTGCCCTCCAGGGCCGCGCAGATCCGCAGGGCGGCGCGTACCCCGCCGCATTCGGCGAGCTTGACGTTGACCCCGTCCACCCGGCCGGCCAGCCGCAGCGCGTCCTCGTACGTGACGGCGTCCTCGTCGGCGATGACCGGCACCGGGGAGTCCCGGGCGATGCGGGCGAGCACCTCGGGGCGGCCGGGCGCGACCGGCTGTTCGACGGCCTCGACCCCGAGGGCGGCGAAGGCGGGCAGGAGGCCGCGGGCCTGCTCCTCGCTCCAGGCCCCGTTCGGGTCGAGCAGCAGGCGGGCTCCGGGGGCCGCCGCCCGCACGGCCCCGACCCGGGCGAGGTCCCGGGCCGGGTCGGCGGAGCCGGCCTTGACCTTGAGCACGCCGAATCCGGCCCGGGCGAGGCGGTGTGCGGCCCCGGCGGCCCGTTCGGGCGGGACGATCCCGATGGTCCGGGCGGTCGGCGCGGCCGGCGCGCGCTCGGTCCCCAGCACCCGGTGGGCGGGCCGGCCGGACCGCTTGCCCACCAGGTCCAGTACGGCCGCCTCGACCGCCGCGTACACCGCGGCCGGCGGCCCGCCGGTCCCCAGGCCCGCCCAGGCCGTCTCCGGGTCGGGGAAGCGTTCCAGCGCCCCGCGCAGCCGTGCCAGGTGTGCCGTGATCCGCCGGGCCGGCAGGCCCCGGTACGCGCTGCTCACCGCCTCGCCGTGGCCGTGCAGCCCGTCGTGCTCGACGGTGACGCGGACGGCGTCGCGGCGGGACATCACCGAGCGGGAGATGCGCAGCGGTTCGGCCAGTTCCAGGGGTACGGTGCGCCAGGTCAGCCGCATGCTCCACCGCCTCGGGCGGGCGCGGGCACCCGGGCGGTACGGACGGCCCGGGCGACGGCGTCGGCGGGGCCTGCGGGGCCTGCGGGGTCTGCGGGGTCTGCGGGGCCTGCGGGGTCTGCGGGGTCGACGACGGTCCGGCAGCGCGTCCAGCCGGCCGCGGGTGCCGGCGGGGCCGCCCGCGGGTGGGCGATCTCCTCGGGCCGTACGGCCGGCGTCGCCGCGTCCAGGCCGTGGACGCGGCAGAAGTCGTCGTCGTAGACGGTGCCGAGGTAGCGGTGCGGACCGTCGGGGAAGACGGTCGCGACGACGGCGCCCGGTTCCGCCCCGGCCGCCCAGGCGGAGACCAGCGCGACGGCGCCGGTGCTCCAGCCGCCGCTGACGAAGCCGCTGCGGGCCAGCCGCCGGCAGGCGTCCACGGCCTCGGCCGCACCGACCCAGTGCACCTCGTCGAACGCCTCGTAGGCCACGTTGCGCGGCTGGATGCTGCTGCCGAGCCCGCGCATGAGCCTGGGCCGGGCACGCTGTCCGAAGATCGCGGAGCCGGCGGCGTCCACGCCGATCACGCGCAGCCGGGGCCAGCGGCGGCGCAGCGGCGCGGCCAGGCCCGCGCTGTGCCCGCCGGTCCCGACGCTGCAGACGAGTACGTCGAGGTGGTCCAGGCGGTCGGCCAGTTCGGCGGCCATCGGCAGGTAGCCGGCCGCGTTGTCGGGGTTGCCGTACTGGTCGGGCCAGTACGCGTCCGGCATCCGCCGCAGCAGCTCGCGCAGCCGGGCGAGGCGGGCGGCCTGCCAGCCGCCTTCCCGGGCGGGCTCGCCGACGAGTTCGAGGCGGGCTCCGTGGGCGCGCAGCAGCTGCCGCATGGCCGGTTCGAGTTCGCTGTCGCCGACGAGGACGACGGGGTGTCCGAGGGCCTGCCCGGCGAAGGCGAGACCGAGGCCGAGGGTGCCGGACGTGGACTCCACCACCGGTGCGCCGGGGCGCAGTTCACCCCGGGCCCGGGCGCCGCGCAGCATCGACACGGCCCCGCGCGCCTTCATGCCGCCCGCGCCGAGGCCTTCGAGTTTGGCCCAGAAGCCGGGGTGGGGGTGCGGCAGCGCGGTACGGATGCGGGCGAGGGGGGTGTGGCCGACGAGCGCCAGCAGCTCGGGGTGGGCGGCGGGCGGGGCGGCGGGGGTGCCGTC
>NZ_JBHYVA010000469.1:0-4572 GCF_042750055.1 Streptomyces sp. NPDC059456 | reverse complement strand
GGCCGGGACCGGCCGCGGCAGGATCGGGGCCAGGGTCACCGGGGGCCTCCGTAGTGGTGGATGGTTCCGGGGCCGCCGTCGAGCCAGAAGAAGGGGTACGGCTCGGCGGACACGGCGCTCACCCCGGCGCCGAGGAAGCGCGGCAGGACGGCGCTTCCGGTCTGGGCGAACATGACGAGCGGCGTGCCGGTCCGGGCGGCGTGGTCGAGCAGCGGCTGGAAGGAGCCGTTGCCGAGGGTCATCCCGGAGGCGAGGACCGCGTCGCACCGTCCCAGCTCGGCCCGGGCGTCCGTGCGGACCGGCTCGCCCCACTCGGTGGTACCGCCCTTGAGGTCGCAGGGGACGTACCCGATCCCGCGGGCGCGCAGCTCCTCCAGCAGGGAGTTGACGACGCCGACGACGAGGACCCTGCGCAGCCCGGCCCCGGGCAGCAGGTCGGCGACGGCGCGGGCCCGCGCCCGGGACCGGTGCAGCGAGTCTCCCGCCGGCAGGGCGCGGGGGCGGGCCCCGTGCTCGGCGGTGTGCGGGCGCACGTGCATCAGGTAGGCGTCGAGCGCGGCGATCCGTACCGGGAGGAGGGGGTGTTCCAGCAGCTCGGCGACGCTCGCCCCGACACAGTCGTCGAGGGCCGCGGAGGGCAGGGTGCGGGGTTCGACCGCGCAGGATCCGACGGCCGCGCCGAGCCGCAGGCTGAGCACCTCGTTGCGGTATCCGCCGGACCGGTCGGGGTGCCGGACGGCCTGGGCGGTGGTGAAGGCGACCGAGACGCGTGCGTGTGCCGGGTCGGCGCCGTACGCACCGGACCGGACCTGTGCGACGAGGGCGGCGACGTCCGGCACGGCAGGGGCGGGGCGGGCCGGGGGTGCGGGCAGCGCGCGGTGGGGTGCGGGGCGGGCGCGGGGAGCGGCGGCGGTCATGCGGGCACCGCCCCGGGCTCGGCGTAGCCGGGGCGCAGCCGCGCGATCAGCCGCTCGGCCGTCTCCCGTGCGCCGGCGCCCTCGGGGTCGGCGGTCATGACGTGGCCGAGGTACTCGTTGTTGCTGGTGGCCGCGCGGACGGCGCGGCCGGGCGCGGCCAGGGTGAGCTCCAGGACCCGCGGATCGCTCCGGACGGCGTCGGCCCCGCCGATGCCGGTGAGGGTGGCGCCGGCACCCGGCCGCGGCAGGGCGGCCCCGTCGGGCAGCAGGAAGGCGATGGCGGCGCTGTGCACGCCGGTCGGGCGGACGGTGAGGTCGGGCACCCGGCCGAGGGCGACGTCGACGCAGGCTGCGGCGAGGTCGACTCCGGTGACGTGGCGGACGAGTTCGGTGATGCGGTTGCCGGCCGGGCGCGGGTTCACCTCGACGAGCCGGGGTCCGGCGGGGGTCAGTTTGACCTCGGTGTGGCAGACCACGTGGTCCAGGCCGAGCGCCTGCACCGCGGCCACGGCCGTGCCGGCGGCGGCCCGGGTCTGGTCCGGGCCGAGGGCGGCCGGGAACATGTGGCCGGTCTCGACGAAGGAGGGTGCGCCGCCGATGCTCTTGTCGGTGATGCCCGCGACCTGCGGGGCGCCCCCGGAGGAGACGGTCTCCACGCTGACTTCGGGACCGGTGAGGAACTCTTCGAGGAGGATGGCGGGATGGCGTTCCCGGCCGCGCGCGTTGACCGGGAAGGCGGCCAGCTCGCGGCAGGCCGAGGCCAGTTCGCGCTCGTCGTCGACGCGGCGGACCAGCATGCCGGCACACAGGTCCACGGGCTTGACGACGAGGGGGTACCCGAGGTCCCGTGCGGCCGCTGCCGCCTCCGCGGGGTCGGCGCACACCGCGAAGCGCGGCCCCGGCACCCCGGCCGCGGCCAGTACCCGGCGGGTGAGGTCCTTGCGGCAGGCGGACTCGACGGCCTCCGGGGCGGGTCCGGGCAGGGCGAGGCGCTGCGCGACGCGGGCGGCGGCGGGCAGGTGGTAGTCGCAGGAGGAGACGACGCCGTCGAAGGCGAGCACCCGGTGCAGCCGCTCGGCGTGGGCCGCCAGTGCGGCCGTGTCGTTGGTGTCCGCCGTGAGGATGTTGCGGGCCGCGAGCAGCGGGTGCGGCTGCCCGTCGGACGGGGCGGAGCGCAGGTAGTGGTGCAGGTCGCGGGTGAGGAACGTGAACGTGTGTCCCCCGTCGTGGATCGCGCGGGGCAGCAGTCTGCTCATCGACCCCACCCAGCTCTCGATCACCAGCAGATGTCCCACGGGACTTCCTTTCCGACCGTCGTCGCGCGTGCGGGCATGGGTGTGGCACGGACGGGCCGCGGAGACCGCCGGCACCACACCCCGGACGTTATCGGAAAGCGTTTTCATTTCCAATAACCGGCGGCGGTACCGAACCCCCCGTCCCGGGGAGCGTTTTGGTTTGGCGGTGGATCCTCAATACGATCCGGCGATGATCACAAGAAAATGGGTGGCGGCCGGGGCCTGTGGCCTGTTGGCCACTCTGGCGGTCGGGCTGTTCCCGGCGAATGCCGTCGCCGGCGAACCGGTGGCGAAGGAGTCCCCCAAGGTCGAGCTGGTCCTCGACGTCAGCGGCTCGATGCGGGCGACCGACATCGACGGCAAGTCCCGCATGGCCGCGGCGAAGCAGGCGTTCAACGAGGTGCTGGACGCCACGCCGGACGAGGTGCAGCTCGGGATACGGACCCTCGGGGCCACCTATCCCGGTGACGACCGGCAGCAGGGCTGCAAGGACACCAAGCAGCTCTACCCGGTCGGCAAGCTCGACCGGACCGAGGCGAAGACGGCGGTGGCCACGCTGGCCCCGACCGGCTGGACGCCGATCGGGCCGGCCCTGCTGGGTGCGGCCGAGGACCTCAAGGGCGGTGACGCCACCCGGCGGATCGTGCTCATCACCGACGGCGAGGACACCTGTGCCCCGCTCGACCCGTGCGAGGTGGCGCGGGACATCGCGGCCCAGGGCATCCACCTCGTCATCGACACGCTCGGGCTCGTCCCCGACGCCAAGACGCGCAACCAGCTGATCTGCATCGCCGAGGCCACCGGCGGCACGTACACCTCGGTGCAGCACACCGCCGAACTCTCCGGCCGCGTCAAGCAGCTGGTGGACCGGGCGGCGACCCCGGTCCTCACCCCGGTGGCGACCGAGGGCGCCAAGCAGTGCCAGGGCGCCCCGCAGCTCGGCGCGGGTCTGTACACGGACCGTGAGACCTTCGGCGAGCACCGCTGGTACCGGGTGGACGTCAAGCCCGGCCAGGAGCTGCGCGCTTCGGTGAGCATCGCCGCCGACCGCGCGGTCAACAACGACTACGGCGTCATGCTGCGCGCGACGACCGTGCACGGCCGGGAGATCGTCCGCGGCTCGGAAGCGGGTGACGGACGCACCGACATGCTCTCGACCGGGCTGCGCTACCCGAAGGCCGAGGTCGACGACGAGACGGACGGGGACGGCAAGCCGGCCGCGGAGACGGTCTGCCTGCAGGTCAGCAACTCCTTCTCGGCGCCCGCCTCGGTCAAGACCACGCCGGGTCTGCCCGTCGAACTGACCATCGACGTGGTCGACGGGCCCGACCACGCCGCCGACGCGGCGTCGTTCGGTCTCGGCCGCGGCTGGTGGCTGCTCGGCGTGCTGGTGCTCGCCGGCCTCGTCGCCGGCCTGCTGTGGGGCTGGATCTCCCGCTGGCGTATCTCCGTCTGGAGGACGAACTGATGCGTACCGTACGCATACTGACCGCTGCCGCCCTCGCCGTAGGCGGCGTGCTCGGCATGGCCGGCGCGGCCGCGGCGGACACCCCGTCGGCGAGCGCGAGTGCGAGCCCGGGCGCCAAGGCCTCCGGGCCGAGCGAAGCCGGCACCGCCTTCCGCACCGCCACCCCCATCCGGCCGGGCCAGCGGGCCACGGCCGACGCGTCCACCGGCGACTACCTCTACTGGGTGGTCCCGCTGGACTCCGGACAGCGGGCCACGGTCAGGGCCACGGTGAAACTGCCCCCGGCGGCGAACCGGCACGGCGCCTCGACCTGGCAGCTGGACGTCTACGACGGGCTGCGCCGCCGCCAGGCCTGCACGTACGGCACGCAGCAGGCCGCGGCGGCCAAGGAGGCCGCCTCGGTCGAGCTGTCCTGCACCCTGCGCACCGTGCGCCCGGGTGCGGAGCCGTGGGCCAACGACCCGCTGCCCGGCAGCTACTACGTCCGTCTGACGGTCGTCGGCGTCGCCGAGGAGGACCTCGGTCTTCCGGTCCACGCCGAGGTCGAGGCCGCCACCCGGGACACGGGCGGCGCCTTCGCGGTGGACGGCGCCCTGGCGGCGCCGCTCGTCCCCGGCATCGGCCGGACCGCGCAGGCGGGCGCGGGGAGTTCGGCCAAGAAGCCGGCGGCCGTCGGCGAGCCGGCCGACGGCTGGTCCGGCGGCCGGTGGTCCGACCGCTGGGTGTGGACCGCGGCGGGCGGGCTCCTGGGCGCCCTCGCCGGCATCTTCGGCTACTCCCTCACCCGGGGCCGGGGCCGCCCCTCACGGGTCCCGCCCCAGGCCTGACACCCTCCGGGGGGGGGGGGGGGGGGCCGCGGCGCGGCCGCCCCGCGCGGGGGGCGCGGGGGAGC
>NZ_JBHYVA010000468.1:0-6807 GCF_042750055.1 Streptomyces sp. NPDC059456 | reverse complement strand
CCGGGGTACTGGCCGCCGGCGCGGTCGGCATCAACATCGAGGACGGCACCCGGGCCGCCACCGATCACGCGGAGCGGGTGGCCGCGGCCCGGGCCGCCGCCGACGGCGCCGGGGTCCCGCTGTACATCAACGCCCGCATCGACACCTTCCTCTTCGGCCTCGGGGAGGCGGAGGGCCGCCTCGACGAGACCCTGGCCCGTGCCGCCGCCTACCTCCGCGCGGGGGCCAGCGGCATCTTCGTCCCCGGTGTCACCGATCCGGCCACCGTCCGCGAGCTCGCCAAGGGCATCGACGCGCCGCTGAACGTCCTCGTCGGCCCCGGCGCCCCGTCCGTCGCGGAGCTCGGCGCCCTCGGCGCCGCCCGCGTCAGCCTCGGATCCTGGGTCGCGTCGGCCGCGTACGACGTGGTCCGATGCGCCGCCGAGGAGCTGATCGCGGGCGGTACGTACACGGCGCTGGACGCCTCCCTCCCGTACGGGGAGCTGAACGCCCTGCTCAAGGGCTGAGCCCCGGGAAGCGTGTAGCCGCCAACGACCCTAGGATCGCGTTCATGCGCACCCCGGAGACCGCCCCGAGCAAGCCGCCGCAGTCCGGCACCCGCAAGGTCACCGGCGCCGTGTGGGTCGCGCTCGCCCTCGTCTACGTCCTCTGGGGTTCCACCTACCTCGGCATCCGGGTGGTCGTCCGGACCATGCCGCCGTTCCTGTCCGCCGGGACCCGCTTCATCACGGCCGGCCTGCTGCTGCTCGGCCTCGTCGCCTGGCGGTACGGGCCGGCCGCGCTCCGGGCCACCCGTGCGCAGGCCGGTGCCGCGGTCCTGGTCGGCCTGCTGCTGGTCCTCGGCGGCAACGGCCTCGTCGTGCTGGCCGAGACCTCCATCCCGTCGGGCCTGGCCGCGCTGCTCGTCGCGGCCGTGCCGATGTGGCTGGTGGTGCTGCGGACCGCCACCGGCGACCGGCCGGCGCTGCCCACCGTCGCGGGGGTGCTGCTGGGCTTCGCCGGGCTCGCGGTGCTGACCAGCCCGGGCATCAGCGGCGCGGTGCGGCTCTGGGGGGTGCTGCTGGTGCTGACGGCGTCCGTGCTCTGGTCGCTGGGCTCGTTCGCCGCGTCGAAGCTGTCGCTCCCGGACAACCCGTTCACGGGCAGCGCGTACCAGATGCTCGCGGGCGGCGCCGGCGGCATCCTCGTCGGCCTGCTGCGCGGCGAGCACCGCGCGATGGACTGGGCGGGCTACTCCACCGCCTCCTGGCTGGCGCTGGGCTACCTCATCGTCTTCGGCTCGCTGGTGGCCTTCACGGCGTACGCGTGGCTGCTGCAGAGGGCGCCGCTGTCGCTGGTCGCCACGTACGCGTACGTCAATCCGGTCGTGGCCGTCGCGCTGGGCGCGCTGATCCTGGACGAGGACCTGACCGTGCCGATCCTGGTCGGCGGCGCGATCGTCGTCGTGGCGGTGGGCGTGATCGTCAGCACCGAGCGCAGGCAGTAGCGGCGGGCCGCACCCGGCGGCGGGGCCCGCGGCCGGCGTCAGTCCCGCGCGGCCTGCTCGTACAGCGCCTTGGCCTTCTCGTCGAAGAGCGCGGCGGTGGAGTCCACGTCCGTGTCCCCGCCGCTCAGCACCCCGATCAGCCGCCCGGGGTTGTCCGGACCGCCCCGGTCGGCGATCCAGGGGCTCCCGCTGGTGCCCGTCCAGAAGCCCGCGCAGCTGATGTACAGCATCGCGGGGTCGTCCTGGTCGTGGCTGGTCTGGGTCGTGCAGGAGACGGGCTTGTTCTGCGGGTTGCGGTCGGACTCCGGGTAGCCGACGACCGTCACGTCCCGCTCGTACCCGGAGGTCCAGTCGGGCTTGGGGGCCTCCGCGGCGCCGCCGACCGCCTGCTGCACCGTGCGGCCGTCCTCGTCCGGCTCGATGCTGAGGAACGCGAAATCGGCGGTGTCCTCGCCCCATCGGGTCCAGCGCTCGTCCACGTGGACCGCGCGGACCTTCCACACCCCGAGAGGCTGGCGGCCCGCGCCCTCGCCGGTGAAGGCGGGCGCGAAGGAGAGGTCGCCGATGGCCCGGCCGTCGTGCGCGACCGCACCGGGCACGCCGTCCTCGCCCGCCGGGGCCACGCAGTGCGCGGCGGTCGCGACGACCGTGCCCTTCGGGCTGTCGACGACGCTCGCCGTGCACCAGTGCTCCCCGTTGGCCATGAGCACGCCGACGCCGGGGAAGGGGTGCACGGCGTGCGCGTCCTCGTCCGTCGCCTTCACGAAGCCGACGGCGAGCACCGCCACCACCCCCGCCACGGCCGCGGCGGACGCGCCCCTGGCCAGTGCGGTCATCGCACGGCGGGGTCGGGGGTCGGTGCCAGCATGACCTTGCTGATCCACTCCAGCGCGCCCTCCCTCATGCCGCGTACGTACGACTTCCCATTGTGCTCACCATCCTGGATCACCTGGAGGGTGGTGTGCACGGGGCCCTTCCCGTACTCCCTCATGAACTTCTCCGCCTTCTCCCGGCCGGTCTCCTTGGTACCGATCTGGAAGTTGACGTAGACGTCCGGACCACCCTCGTCGATCAGCTTCTGGGCGAGCTTCTCGGGGTTGTTCTGGTCCATGGCCTGCGTGTTCCCCTTCCACAGCGGGGAGTCGGGGACGATGTCGACCCCGCTCGCGATGGCCGCCTTGAAGCGGTCGGGGTACTTCAGGACGTGCTTGAAGGCGCCGAATCCGCCCGCCGAGGAGCCCATGAAGGCCCAGCCGTCGCGGGAGGTGAAGGTCCGGAAATTGGCCCTCGTGAAATCCGGGACGTCTTCGACCATCCAGGTGCCCATCTTCGGCTCTCCGGGGATGTCCGAGGCGTCGAAGTGGTGCTTGGTGTCGGCGTTGTGCACCGGCATGATCAGGATGAAGGGCAGGCTCGTACCGGCCTTCGCCCCGTCGCTCACGGCCTTCTCCAGGCCCAGGCCGGGACCCGTTCCCCAGTAGTTCGTGGGGTAGCCCCGGCCGCCCGGCAGGGAGATCAGGACCGGGAAGGCGCTCTTGGCGTACCTCGGATCGTCGTACTGCTTCGGCACCCACACCCAGACGTCGCCGGTGAACCCGGACTTCGCGCCGGTCAGGGTGGTCCGGCCGATCTGCGTGCCGTCGGGCAGCCGGTAGGTCCGTACGAACGAGGCCTTCGGCCCGGTCGGCATGCTCACCCCCGGCCGGATGTCCGCGGCCGCGGCCGACTGCTGGACCTTCCCGAACGACACCGGATCCCCTATGTCCGAGAAGAGCTTGTACTTGTACGCCGCGGCGCCGCCCCCGGCGGCGAGCACGAAGGCCAGCGCACCGCTGATCACGAGCCTGCGCAGGCGCTTGGGACGGCGGCGGCCCGTGGTCGGCGGGCCTTCCTCGGCCAGGAGGCCGCCCTCACTCTGAAGCTGGTCATGCTGCACGGATTTGTCCCGTTCCTTCTCCGGCGCTCCCGAAGAGCGCGGGTCGGACCGATCGGTCCCCCTTACACCCCTTACAGAGGTGTCAACGATCGGATGGGTTGCCTGGGACCGGCGGGACGTGGTGCGTGACACGCGGGTCCCGGATTCCGTGCGGAAAGCCTGCTCAGGCGGGCTGCGACCGCGCGCGCACCTCGCTGATCCACTCCGGGGAGCCTTCCTCGGCCATCCGGCCCTTCCCGACGCCTCCGGCGGATCAGCGCTGGGCGTCGAGCGCCTGCGCGCACCGCCCGAGCAGGCTGATCAACTGCTCCCGCTCCGCCTCCGAGAACGCGGCGGCCAGCGCCCGCTCGACCCGTACGGCCCCGGAGTCGGCCAGCTCCATGGCGGCCCGCCCCTCCTCCGTCAGCCGGGTTTCGAGCACGTTGCGGTGCCATTCGTGCGCAGTCCGCTCGATGAGCCCGCGCTCCTGGAGGTTCTTCAGCACGGTGTTCATGGTCGGCGGCGTCACCCCGCACAGACGGGCGAGCGCGGCCGCGGAGATGCCCGGCTTCTCGGAGAGCCAGAGCAGCGCGGCGTACTGGGGAACCGTCACCGCGGCCGGCTTGAGGGCGGCGTTCTTGGCCGCGAGAAGCGCCTGTTCGGCGCGCTTGACGTGCGAGCCGATGCGCTCCCCGGGAGGCATGGAGGTCATTCCTGCATCCTAATGCTCTTGCAAGCATTAGAGCTCTAACCTAGATTCGTGGTCACCCACACGGAAGAGGACACCTGTTGTGCTGAAGAAGTTCCTGCCCGTCACGCTCCTGACCCTGACCACGGCGCTCACCCTGGGCGCGGCCCCGGCCGCCCAAGCGGCGCAGGCCGCGCAGTCGGCGCAGGCGTCCGACGGGTGCATCACGACGGCCTTCACCCTCCCCGGCGAGAAGGTCTACCCCGAAGGCATCGCCACCGACCCCCGCGCGGGAACCGTCTACGTCGGCTCGTACGCGGACGGCACCGTGTACCGGGCCCGCCCCGGCCGGCGCACCGCCGAGGTCTTCCTGCCCGCCGGCACCGACGGCCGCCACACCGCGAACGGCCTGCGCGTCGATGCGCGCGGCCGGCTGTGGGTGACCGACTCCACCTCCGGGGTCGCCGTCTACGACACCGTGACGGGCAGGCGCCTGGCCCACTTCGAGGTCACCGGCACCGCCGGGCTCTTCGTCAACGACCTGACCATCACCCCGGACGGCACCGCCTACCTGACCGACAGCGCCCGCGCGGTGATCTACCGGGTGACCCCGGCCCAGCTCGCGGCGGGCTCGGGCCCGCTGCTCGCCGCGTACGACCTGAGCGGCCACCTCACCCCGTCCCCGGCGGGCAGCTTCTCCCTCAACGGCATCGTCTCGGATCCGGCGGGCCGCTTCCTCCTGGCCGTGGACATGACCGCGGGCGACCTCCACCGCGTCGACCTGCGCACCGGCGCGATCTCCCGCGTCGCCCTCCAGGGCGGCGACCTCACCCACGCCGACGGGCTCGACCTGGCGCCCGACGGCACCCTGCGGGTGGCCCACAACACCACGAACACCCTGACCCGTTGGCACCTCAGCCCCGACGGCACCCGGGCCCGGCTCACCCGCACGATCACGGACCCGGCGCTGCAGATCCCGACCACGCTCAGCCACACCCCGGGCCGCACGCTCGTGGTCCGCTCCCAGTTCGACAAGGGCGGCCCCATGGGCCCGGGCACGCCGACCACCTTCACGATCGCCTCGGTCCGCGGGCTCTGACCGGCTCCGCCCCATCACGCGGCGCGCTCGGCGCGGCCCGGCCCCGCGGTCAGCGGGCGGCGCCGAGCCGCGCCTGCTCCTCCTCGACGATGCGCCGCGCCAGCGAGGTGTCCGAGACGTCGACCGCCTCGGGCGCCGCCTCCGCCACCGCGCTGCGCCGGGCGTACGCGTCGAACAATCGCGCCTTGCGCTCCAGCACCTCCAGCATCCGCTGGTCCACCCCGTCCGTGGCCAGCAGCCGGTGCACCCGCACCGCGCGCACCTGGCCCATCCGGTGCGCGCGGGCCACCGCCTGCTGCTCCATGGTGGGCTTGACCTGCGGCTCGCAGAGGATCACCACGGACGCCGCCTGGAGGTTGATGCCGGTACCGCCCGCCTCGATCTGCGCCAGCAGCACCGCGTGCCCGGCAGCCGCGCCGAAACCGTCGATCAGCCGCTGGCGGCGGGCGGGCGGCACGCTCCCGGAGACCGGTCCGAAGAGCCGCCCGCCGCCCCCGTCCGCGGACCGCTGCGGGCCGAGCGCCGCCTCGACCGCCCCGAGCACCTCGCGGAACGCGGAGAACACCACGACCTTCAGCCCGTTGGCGGCGGCCTCCGCCACCAGCTCGCGCAGCCGGTGCAGCTTCGCCGACCGCTCCGGCCGCGCGTACGCGGCCCTGCGCATCGCCATGAAGTTCCCGGCCCGCACCGCCTCCCGGTAGGCGTCCCGGTCGGCCGCGCTCAGCTCCTCCCATTCGTCGGTCCACTGGAGCTCGGGCAGCTCGGCGAGCACGTCGCGCTGGTTGCGCCGCAGGTACGCGGGCGCCACCGCCGTGCGGAACGCCCTGGAGCCCGCGACCGTGTCGACGTCGCCGATCCCGGAGGCCGCCCCGGGCTGCAGGATCCGTACGAGACTGCGGAACTCCGAGACCCGGTTCTCCATCGGCGTGCCGGTGAGGAACAGGACGTACCCGCACCCGGCGGCCCACGCGGCGACCGCCAGGGAGCGCTGCGCCTGCGGGTTCTTGACGTGGTGCGCCTCGTCCACGACGAGCATCCCCAGCTCGCCGGCGGCCGGTTCCGGGAACCCGGTCAGCGCCTGGAAGGTCGTCACGGCCACCCCGCCCTCCGTCCGCCAGTCCGCGAAGGCGTCGTGCCGGCCGGGGCCGTGGAGGGCGACCGCGCGCAGGGTGCTGCGCGCCTCGATCTCCCGGGTCCAGTTGATCAGTACGCCGGCCGGGCAGACCACGAGGAAGTGGCGCCGGCCCTGCGCCGCGAGGTGCGCGAGCACCGCGAGCGCCTGGATCGTCTTGCCGAGCCCCATCTCGTCGCCGAGGATCACCCGCCGCTGGGCGAGGGCGAAGCGGGCGCCGAAGGACTGGTACCCGCGCAGCGAAACCCGGCTGTACGTGCCGTCGAGGGCCTGGGCGCGGACCCGTTCGGCGAGCGCGTCGGGCAGGAACCCCTCGGCCGCGGCCGGGTCGGAACCGCCGCCCGCCCGCTCGGTGATCTCCGCGAGCAGGCCGTAGTACTCGGCCGAGCG
Source organism: Streptomyces sp. NPDC059456 (assembly GCF_042750055.1). NCBI lineage: Bacteria > Bacillati > Actinomycetota > Actinomycetes > Kitasatosporales > Streptomycetaceae > Streptomyces > Streptomyces sp. NPDC059456. The sequence continues at coordinate 97 of NZ_JBHYVA010000468.1, read as the reverse complement.
CAGTTCGAAGTCGACCCAGACGGCCGCCTCCTCGGCCGGGCCGCGCAGCCCGGCGACCGAGGGCCGGCCCGGCCCGGCGGGCCCCCCCCCGCCCGCC
>NZ_JBHYVA010000467.1:0-6818 GCF_042750055.1 Streptomyces sp. NPDC059456 | reverse complement strand
CCCTCTTCCTCTTTTTTCGGTCGTTTTTCGCTGGGGGTGGCCTGGCCGCCCCCGGCGCCGCCCGCCCGGCCGAGGGCTGCGGCCCGGGTGTGCCGTACGACGCGGACCCGACCCGAGCCCCCGGCGTTGGCCGGCGGTCCGGGCCCGGTGCACTGGTTCCCGGAGACGTGGCTGCTCCGTGCTCCCCGGATGGACGAACTTGCTGCCGGGCCCAATGCCCGGGTGCTCTGTCCGCCGTACGGGTGCGGCTGCGGGCGTCACGTTTCAGCTGCACCGTTGCTGCGTCGATGCGCCTGTCCGAGTGCCCTCCGGGCATCCCGCGAGCGAGAAGCACGCAGCAGGGGTATGTCCTCTCGCGCGAGGTTGCTTCGGGATCAATGAGGAGATCAGCCGTGTACGCAGTGGTTCGACGGTATGCAGGGGTGACGGATCCCGCCGAGGCGGGACGCCGGGTGGACGAGGGATTCGTGCCCCTGCTGCGCCAGGTGCCCGGATTCGTGGCCTACTACTGGATCGACGCGGGGGAGGGAGTGATGGTCTCCACCAGCGTCTTCGAAGACCAGGCCGGGGCCGAGGAATCGATCAAGAGGGCGGCGGAATTCGTACGGGACAGCCTCGCCTCCCTGCTGCCCAACCCTCCCCAGGTCACGGCCGGCCAGGTCGTGGCCGCCGGGTAGCGACCTCGGGAGCAGTTGAAGCGGAGGGCTCGCCGAGTCCTGACCGCTCCGGGTCTTGGTGGGCTACCTCGGGCTGATCGTGACCTTGTACGTGGCTCCGGCCCTGCCGTGTGCATGCACGGTGACGGTCTCGCCGCTGCGGCCCCAGAGAGCCTTGCTGCCTTCGATGCCGACGCGGTAGCCGCCTGGGTACACGTCCTTGGGCACGGTGATCTGGGTGGGCCCCTCGGCGTTGCCCCGGGTACGGAAGGTGAGGGTGTAGGTGCGTGTGGCCGGGTCGTACGCGAAGTGGAGGGGGTCGCCCGCGACGGCCCGCGCGTACGGCTGGACCAGCAGCTGCGCATTGGGTTTCGCTGCGCCCGTCTGGTCGAGGAAGCAGTAGCCGCCGCCCCGGCACCACTGCCACCACGTCCAGCCGCTGGCGAAGCGGTCCAGGGAGGCGGTCATGTCGGAGACGAACCGGCTCGCGTGCGGAACGTAGGGGTTGCCGCCCCACTCCCCGACGATCACCGGCATGTGGTGGCGGGCAGGGTAGTCGCTGATCGCGGCCTCGTAGGCCGGGATGAAGGTGCCGTTGGGGTCGTAGTCGGCGCCGGTTTCCATCGCGGTCTCGTAGAAGTGCGGGGCGTAGCCGGCGTGCGGGTCGTCGATGGAGCCCATCCGGGTGGGGATGCCGAGACCGACGATGACGGTGGGTTCGACGAACACCCACGACGTGCGGTCGACCAGACGGATCGCCCGGGCAAGGCGGTTCCACAGCTCGGTGAGCTCGCCGGCCTCGAAGCGGGCCGCGGCGGCGGGAAGGTCCTCGCCCTCGAGGAACTTCGCGAACGGCTCGTTCATCAGGTCGTAGCCGAGCAGCGCCGGGTGCCCGCCCAGGGCGGAGGCGACCGTCATCCACATGCGGGCGTGCGCGGCGCGGAGGTCCGCGTCCTTGTACAGGTGGTCGAAGGCGGTCTGCACGGACGGCTCGAAGTACTCGGAGAACCAGTCGTCGGGTATCGGCCAGAACGGCAGCCCCTCGTCTCGGGTGGCCCACTCGGGGACGCCGCGGGAGCCGAAGTGGGGGCCGTACACGTCCTGGTGGGCGTCGAGGATGACCTTGACGTGGTAGCGGTCGGCCCAGTCGAGGATGCGGCGCATCTTGGCGAGGTAGCCGCGGTCGTAGTGCCCGGGGGTGGGTTCGAGGTCGTCCCAGAAGAACGCGAGGCGCGCAAGGTTGAAGCCCCGGGCGGCCATGTCTTCGAGATCGCTCTCGTGGATGTCGGCGAACGCGTTGGCGCCTCGGCTGCTCTTGTCGGCGAGGTTGAAGCCGCGCCACTGGAGCGCGCGGCCCTGGCCGTCGGCGATGTAGGTACGGTCACCCACCGTGACCCGGTCGGGTGTGCGGTCGGGCCGGGCCTCGGCCCGCGCGGGGAGGACGCCGAGCAGGAGAGCGGCCACGGCGAGGGCGACGGGGGCGACTCGGGAGGTCAAGCGCATACAGGTGACCCCTTCCAGGGCGGCTGCTCGGGCGGCGTGCTGCTGGGCGGTCGGATGTTACTGGTGAGTGCGTCAAGTTCCCAGGGTTGCGCATGAGTTGGCGAGACCCAGTCGGTCGGGCCGGTAGAGTGGCGGCGAACAAGAGAAGAGATCCTCCAATGGACTCCCGCATACCGCGCATCCGCTCCAAGCTGGCGAAGGTCCCGTACCAGGCGCAGCGCAGCCACTCGATGGGCGCCGAGCGTCACGCGTTCCGTGTCGGCCCGCGCATCGGTTCCGCTCAGGCGGACCTCTTCGAGGGTGAACACCACGTCGAACTGCCTCCGGCCTACCGGAAGTTCCTGGTCGCCCTCGGGGGAAGCGGCGCCGGCCCCTTCTACGGTCTGCTCCCGCTGGAGGAGTGCAGGCTGTTCACCATGGACCGGCAGCCACCGGACGGCACCCCGCGGGGTTTCCACCACGTGAACCACCCTGACGCGTCGCAGGGGGACCTGTTCCTCCACGTCATCGAGATGGGCTGCTCCGACCTGTGCCTCATCGGCGTGACCGGCCCCCTCACCGGCCGCATGCTCACCGGCAACGCGGACGGCTTCCGGCCTCCCAACGTCTCCTCGGCCCGGGACTTCCTCGCCTGGTACGAACGCTGGCTGGACCACATGCGGGACGGCAAGGACAACACGGCTCTGGGGCTCACCTCCCCGGCGACCGTTGCAAGCGCCCCCTGGGGGCCCCGGGCCAGAGCACTCGCACACCGTGCGCACCGGCGGAATCCCTCAACTGTCAGTGCCGGGTGACAAGATCATCCCCGTTGTCCGTCATCACAAGGGGGAGACCATGACCGAACAGCTGAAGAAGGCCCGGCGCGCAGTGCTGACGGGGGCGGTGGCCGGGCTCACCGGGACCGCACTGATGTCCGGCGGCGGTCCGGCCGCCGCGGCGACCACGGCCGCAGGAACGCCCGACTGGTTCGACGTCAAGGGCCACGGCGCGGTCGGCGACGGCTCCACCGACGACACCGCAGCCGTCCAGCGCGCCCTCGACGCGGCGGCCGCGGCGGGCGGCGGCACCGTGTACTTCCCCGTCGGGAAGTACCTGGTCAGGCCCGCAGCCGGCGCACCCGCGCTGGCCGTCAAGGCCGACGGCATCCGCCTGGCCGGCGCCGGGGCGAAGGCCTCCATGCTGGTCAAGGGCGGCGACGGCATCCTGCTCCGGATGTCCGGCACGGGAGCGGCCTACTCCACGGGCTCCACCCACCGCCGCTACTGCTCCGTCGAGAACCTCGGCTTCAACGGCAACGGCAAGACCGGCCTGCTGCTGGAGCTCTACTACAACAACAACTCCTACTTCCGCGACGTCTTTATGACCTCGAACAAGGACATGTGCATCGACGCCGTGGAGTTCTGGGACTCCCGCTTCTATAACCTGGTCATCGAGGACTGCACCGGCACCACCGCCAGCACCACCCAGCCCAACATCTGGCTGCGCAACGCCTCCTCCACAACCGAAGGCGCCTGGGGCCACAGCAAGGACAACATCAATCAGATCCACTTCATCGGCTGCCGCCTGGAGGCCTTCGGCACCGGCGCGCTGTGGATCGGCCAAGGAGCCGTCACCACCAACAACCCCAACGGCGTCTACATCACCGACTGCAAGTTCGAGACCTCCCGCATGCAGGGCGGCCCGCACCTGAAGACCGACGCGGGCTGCAGGCACGTCTACGCCACCAACATCTACTGCTACGCCGGCGATTTCGCCGCGGGTACCCCGGCCACCGCGCGGAACGTCATCAGCTGGGCGGCGAGCGCCAGTGCGCTGGAGAACGTGGTCATCGCCAACCGGGACAAGGCCACCGTCAACGCGGGCGTCGCGCTCTACTCGGGCCCGGGCTCCACCGCCGTGCTGCGCAACGTCGTCGGGCTCTACACCACCGCGCCCACCGGCACCCACATCTACTACGAGCAGTCCTCGACCGGCGACTTCCGGGTGGAGAACAGCTACGGAACCCTCGGCGCCCAGGCGACCGGAACGATCCCCGTCAAGAACGCGCCGAACCCGCCCTTGCGGCTGGTGCCCGGCCCGGTCAGCGACGCCTCGTTCACCCGTCAGCCACTGGACGGCACCATGGCCGTGGACTCCGCGAACAAGCGGCTCTACGTCCGGGTCGGCGGCCAGTGGCTCTGGTCGGCGCTCAACGCGTAACCACCCGGCGCGTCCGTCCACGGTGAACCGCCCATGGGCCTCTTGGCATCGATCACCTAGGCTGGCGCGGTGACTGATGAGCGGGAGCGGGTGCAGCCGTCGGGAGTGTGGGCCACGGCGGTGGGGGTGGCCAGGGTGCGGGCGCTGGAGACCGCGCGGGAGAACGCGCTGTTCCGCGACCCGCTGGCGCAGGCCTTCGCCACCGCCGGCGGCCTGTGGCCCTCCTCGCCGCAGCCCGATGACGAGGCCGCGCGACGCCGCCGGACGGCCGTGTCGTTCTCCATCGTCATCAGGACGAAGTTCCTCGACGAGCTGTTGCAGCAGGCCTCCGCATCCGGGGTCCGGCAGGTCGTGCTGCTCGGCGCAGGCATGGACAGCCGGGCCTTCCGAATGGATTGGCCCGAGGGCACCCGGCTGTTCGAGGTCGACACCGCCGCGCCACTGGACTTCAAGGCTTCGGTGCTGCGCCAGGAGCGGGCCGTCGCACGCTGCGAGCGGATCACCGTCGCCGTGGACCTGCGTGCGGACTGGCCGGCCGCGCTGGCCGCCGCAGGGCACGACCCGGCCGTGCCGACCGCATGGATCGCCGAAGGCCTCCTGATCTACCTGCCGGAGGAGGCGGTGGATCTGCTGCTGGCCCGGATCAGCGCGCAGTCGGCGGCAGGCAGCCGCATGGGGCTGACATTGGGCTCGCGCGGCGTGGTCGAGCGCTTCGGCGCGGATGCCGCGCCGGGCTCGGCGGCGTCCATGTGGGTCTCGGAGATGCCCGACGACCCGGTGGGCTGGCTGGCCGGGCACGGCTGGGACGCCGACAGCCACACCCTGCGCGAGCGCGCTGCCGCCTACGGCCGCCCGATCAGCACCCCGCCACAGCGCGATGAGCAGCCGGGCGGACTGATCTCGGCCATCCGCCGGTAGAGAGTCTTCCGGTTCCCTGGTGATCGGTGCCTCCGCCCAGCAAATACCTGCTCGCACCCGCAGGTTCGGACGACGGGCCGAGCGGCGGCCGGTGCCGGCGCCGGTCTGTCTTGCGTTCGCCGGCCGCGCCGGCACCGGATGCGGGACGCCTGCAGGGTTCCGGTCAGCCGGAACACCCTGCTGAGGCTGACCGCCTCGCTCCCGGACCCCGCCACCGCATTACCCCCCAGTACCCCGCGTGGCGGGCGTGGAGGAGTACGCCCAGCGCGCTGTGGTTCGTGGGCGCTGCCACAGCCGCTCAGCGCCGCGCCAGCGGTCGGCCGCCGGAGACGCTGCTGCGCCCGGGTGACCGGCCGTGGCGTCGTGACCGGGACCAGCTCGCCGGGTCAGTCCTTGAGCCCGCTCTTCGAGATCGCCCCCGGCACCGTGGAAGAACCACGACGGTGCGCCTTTGGGTAGCGCGCGGGGCAGTGTGCGTGCGCTGGTGGGTCCGGTGGCCGCGCCGTGGTGTTCGTCGTCCGGGATGTCGCCGGGCTTGCTCCGAACGGCAGGCCAGGAGGTCCCGAGTGCCGCGCGGTCGCTGTGCGTATCTGTTTGGATACGGATGTGCGCACCGTGGATGTGCTCGTTCCGAAGAGAGGGTAACCATGACGACGGATCATGCAGAGACCAATCTGGCAGTCCGGCTCGGATTCCAGCCCGACATGGTCGTTCAGGAGATCGGGTACGACGACGATGTCGACCAGGAGCTCCGCGAAGCGGTCGAGCAGGCGACCGGCACCGAGCTGGTCGACGAGAACTACGACGACGTCGCCGACGCCGTACTCCTGTGGTTCCGCGAGGATGACGGTGATCTCACCGACGCGTTGGTCGACGCCATCGCATACATGGAAGAAGGCGGCTCGCTCCTCCTGCTCACCCCCAAGAGCGGAAGGGACGGCTACGTCGAGCCCGGCGAGATCGGGGAAGCGTCCACGACCGCCGGCCTGTCCCGGACGAAGTCCATCAACGCGGGCAAGGACTGGAACGGCGCCCGTCTCATCACCCCCAAGGGTGCGGCCAGGAAGCGTTAGCTCTCCGAGCGCGCCCCCACATGTCTTGCGGCGTCGCCGTCTCCCGGAGCAAGGTGCGGCGGCGTCGGGTGTCCGGCAGGTTGCCGGGCCCAAGGAGCCGGCTTCAGCCGGGGCCCGTCCAGTCGAACGTGATGTGCTTGCTGGACTGCCCTTCACGGCTCCAGTGGAAGCCGAAGGCGTTGGCGCGGTCCGCGGTCGAGCGACCCCAGGTCGCGACCTGTCCAGGCCCGGTCTCACAGCCCGGCAAGTTGGTCGATCGGACGCGGGCACCCTCGGGCGTGGTCGGTCCGGTGAGCGCCTCGGCCCTCGCCTCGACACGGTCCGGGATCGTGGCCCGCCAGCCGCCGAGGTCTTCGTCGACCTCCATTTGTATGGGGGCGAAGTCCATGCCCCGCACCACGTGCGGGGCCATAATGGTGAGAATCTGTGCGGGCCAGCTCCCGGCCAGTCAGCCGAAGATCATCTGGCG
>NZ_JBHYVA010000466.1:0-6842 GCF_042750055.1 Streptomyces sp. NPDC059456 | reverse complement strand
CCCGGGCGATGGGCCTGTCCGCCGGTGGCGGCATGCCGGCGGTGACGGCCCGGCTGGCCGCCGCACTCGACGGGAACCGGCCGCCGGAGCCGGTGCGGGCCCCGCGCCGCGGCGGCCGCCGGCTGGCGGCCCCCGTCGACGGCGACACCGTGATCCCCGAGGGCCAGCCGTGCAGCCAGGTGCTCCGGGAGTTCTTCGTCCGGGAGATCGGGCCCGGATTCCACTTCGACGCCTTCATGCGCGACTACGTGGCGCAGCACGCGGGACACACCCTCGCCGAGGCCGTCGCCCACTGGCACGCCACCCGCGCCCGGGCCGCCGAACCCCGTGAGGTCGCCGCCCAGTTCGAGTTCAACCGGTTCCTGCGCGACTGGCACGCCCGCCACCCGCAGGGCACGCGGCAGCAGGCCCTGGCCGCCTGGCGGGAGCACCGCGCCCTGCCGAAGCACTGAGCCGCCGCACCGCACCGCTCAGGCCGGTCCGCCGGGCCCGCCGTACCGCTCAGACCGCCGGGGCCGCCGGCTCGGGCAGTCGGCGGGCCAGGGCCCAGGCCGCCAGGGGGAGGACCGCCAGCGGGATCAGGGCGGTCCGCACCGAGGTGGCGTCCGCGAGGGCCCCGATCAGCGGGCTCGCCACCCCGCCGACGCTGACCGTCAGGCCGAGGGTGACCCCGCTCGCCGTGCCCATGCGGGACGGCAGGTAGTCCTGGCCCAGCGTGACCTGCAGCGAGAACGGCACGTACAGGGCGGCGGCCGCCAGCGCCGCGCATACGTACACCAGGGGCAGCGGCAGGAGGAGCAGGCCGAGGACGGCGGGGGCGGCCGCCGCGTACGCCCGCCGGACCGTGGTCACCCGGCCCCACCGGGCGGCCAGCCGGCTGCCGAGCAGGGTGCCGCCGGCGCTGCCCGCGAACAGGGCGGACAGGGCGACCGCCCCGGCGGTCCCGCCACCGCCGCGCTCCCGTACGTACAGGGCGATGAACGTGCTCAGCCCGATGAACGCGACCGACCGGACCACCACCACGCCGGAGAGCCGCAGGAACGCCCGGCGGTCCTCGCGGCCGGCCGCCGCGGCGTCGGGCGCCGCCCCCCCCGCCCCCGGCGGCCCCCCCCCCCCCCCGCCCCCCCGCCGGGGGCGGGGGAGGAGGGGCGCCGCCGCCCCTTCCGCCGTCGCCCCCGCCGCCCGCTCGCGCACCGGCCGGGGCAGGTTCAGTACGACGCCGGCCGCCGCCGGGAGCGCCAGCAGCCACCAGCCCGCCGGCCCGGGCACCGACAGGGCGCCGACGACGAGCAGCGGCGCGCACGCGAAGCCGATGTTGCCGCCGAGCGCGAACCAGCTCATCGCCGTGTGCCCGGGGCCGCCCGCGGTGGTGCGCACCAGCCGGGCGGCGGCCGGGTGGTACGCGGCGACGCCCAGCCCGGACAGGGCCACGGCGGCGAGGGTGGCCGGACGGCCGGCGTCCGTGCCGACGAGCGCGATGCCCAGTCCGGCGGCGGCCGTGCTCAGCGGGATCAGCCACGGCAACGGCCGGCGGTCGGCGAGCGCCCCGAACAGCGGCTGGACCACGGAGGACAGCAGCGAGGCGGCGAGCACGATGCCGGAGGCGGCGGCGTACCCGTAGGCGCGCTCGGAGACCAGGAAGGGGACGAGCGCGGCGACGGCGCCCTGGTAGACGTCCACGCAGGAATGGCCGGCCGCGTGGGCCGCGGCGCGACGGCGGCGCGCCGCCGCGGTCCTGGGCGGGGCGGGCTCTGGGGTGAGCTGCTCGGCAGCGGTCTTCGACGGGTTCACGGACCGAGAATGGCCGGTGCCGCCCACGGCCCGCTTCCGATAAATTGCCGGGTGATGCAGAAAATCCGCCACACCCCCAGAGCCGCGACGAGCATCCGCGCGCTCGACACCGGCGTCGGCATCGACCCGCACCGGCACGACGACCACCAGATCGCCTACGCCGGCTCCGGGGTGCTGTCCATCACCACCGACGCCGGGACCTGGGTGGCCCCACCGACCCGCGCGCTGTGGATCCCCGCCGGGACGGTGCACGAACACCGCGGCTACGGGCGCACCGACCTGCACTCCGTCGGCCTGCCGACCCGCCTCAACCCGCTGTCCCTCGACACCCCCGCAGTGATCGCCGTGGGACCGCTGCTGCGGGAGCTGATCCTGGCCTACACGCGGGAGCCCGGGGACGACGGCCCCGAGCGGCGCCGGATGCTCGGCGTCCTGCTCGACCAGCTGCGGGCCGCCCCGCTCCAGCCCCTGCACCTGCCCGCGCCCGCCGACCCCCGGCTCGCGGCGGTGTGCGCCCTGCTGTACGCCGACCCGGCGGATTCCCGCGGGCTCGCGGAGCTCGGCGCAGCCGCCGGCGCGGGCGCGAGCGAGCGCACGCTGAGCAGGCTGTTCCGTGCCGAGCTGGGCATGACCTTCCCGCAGTGGCGCACCCAGCTGCGGCTGCACCGGGCGCTGCGGCTGCTGGCCGCCGGCACGCCCGTCACCGCGGTCGCGCACCGCTGCGGCTGGTCCTCCGCGAGCGCCTTCATCGACGTCTTCCGCCGCGCCTTCGGCCACACGCCGGGGACCCACCCCCCGAAGTAGCCGTCCGGGGACACCTGGATCATCAGGATGATCTTCCGCATGCCGGCGCACGCTCCATACTGGCCGGTGTGAAGACCGAAGACGGCGCAGACGACACGGCCCTGTTCACCACCGAGGGCCACACCGGGGTGATCACCCTCAACCGCCCCCGCGCGCTCAACGCCCTGACCCACCCCATGGTGCTGCGGATCACCGAGGCGCTGACGGCCTGGGAGCACGACCCCGCCGTCGCCCAGGTCCTCATCCGCGGGGCCGGCGAGCGCGGGCTGTGCGCCGGCGGGGACATCCGCGCCATCCACGACGACGCCAAGGCGGGGGGCGACGCGTCCGAGGGCTTCTGGCGCGACGAGTACCGGCTCAACGCGCTGATCGCCCGCTACCCGAAGCCGTACGTGGCCCTCATGGACGGCATCGTGATGGGCGGCGGCGTCGGCGTCTCGGCCCACGGCAGCGTCCGGATCGTCACCGAACGCTCCCGCGTCGCCATGCCCGAGACCGGCATCGGCTTCGTCCCCGACGTGGGCGGTACGCACCTGCTCGCCCGGGCCCCCGGCGAGCTCGGCACCCACCTGGCCCTGACCGGCGCCGCCGTGGGTGCGGCCGACGCCCTGCTGTGCGGACTCGCCGACCACTTCGTACCGGCCGCCCGGCTGCCGGAGCTGACCGCCGCACTCGCCGACGCCCCGGCCGCGCAGGTGCCGGCGCGCTTCGCCGGGCGGCCCGCGCCGGGCGAACTGGCCGGACGGCGGGCCTGGATCGACCGCTGCCACGCCGCGGACACCGTCGAGGAGATCGTGGAGCGGCTGCTGGCGGAGGACGACCCGGCCGCGAAGGAAGCCGCCGAAACGATCCTGTCGAAGTCCCCGACCTCGCTCAAGGTCACCCTGGCCGCCGTCCGCCGGGCCCGCGGCCTCGGCTCCCTGGAGCGGGTGCTGGAGCAGGAGTTCCGGGTCTCCTGCCACGCGCTGCGCGCGCCCGACCTGGTGGAGGGCGTCCGGGCCCAGGTCATCGACAAGGACCGCCGCCCCCGCTGGTCCCCGTCCGCGCTCGCCGACGTGCCGCGGGAGACCGTGGAGCGGTTCTTCGCCCCGCTCGGCGAAGCCCGCGAACTCCGGCTGCCCTGAGAGCCGTCGCGGAAGGGTGGACCCGTGGACAGGCGGTCCCGGCGGAACCGCGGACCGGCCGGCCGGCGGACGGGCCTTCCCGGCGGACCGGCGGAACCGCGGACGGGCCTTCCCGGCGGAACCGCGGAACCGCGGACCCGCGGGCGGGCCTTCCCGGCGGAACCGCGGAACCGCGGACCCGCGGACTGGCCTTCCCGGCGGAACCGCGGACCGGCCGACCGGCGGAACCGCGGACCGGCCGACCGGCGGAGCGCGGACCGGCCGGCCGCTCGGCCGGTCCCGTCAGCGGTAGCCGGTCGTGTCGGCCGGGCGGCCCGGGTCCTGGACCTCGACCATGTACCGCCAGGCGTCCGGCCGGCTGCCGTCGAGATCGGTGAACCCGTAGACGCCGGCCAGCTGCCCGCTGGAGAGCGACTGCCCGTTCCAGCGCGCCACCCGCGGGTCCGCGGCGAGCGCCGCGACGGCCCGCCCCACGTACGACGGCGTCTCGGAGATGGCGAAGTGCGGGACCCTCCCCAGCGCGTCCCGCCAGTTCGCCTCGGTCACCCCGAAGTTCTCCAGCATCATCTCCGAGCGCAGCCAGCCCGGCGTCAGCGCCACCGCCGTCGCCCCGCGCGGCCCCAGCTCGTGCCCGAGCGCGAAGGCCATCCGCAGGACCGCCGACTTGGCGACGTCGTAGAAGAACGAGACCCGGTAGCGGCGCGCGTTGTAGTCGGCCGTGCCGTCCGTCATCTCCACCACCAGCCCGCCCGGCTCGCGCAGCAGCAGCGGCAGCGCGAAGTGGCTCGTGACGGCATGGGTGTCCACCGCGAGCCGCAGCAGCCGCAGCCCCTTGTCCAGGTCGTGCTCCCACACCGGGCTGTCCCACTCGAAGAGCAGCTCGCCGCCCCAGGTGTCGTTCACCAGCACGTCGAGACGGCCCTGCTCCGCGTCGATCCGCCCGACCAGCGCCGCCACCTGCCCGGGCACCAGATGGTCCGTGACCACCGCGATCCCGCGCCCGCCCGCCGCCGTGACCAGCTCCGCCGTCTCCTCGACCGTCTCGGGCCGGCCGTATTCGGAACGGCTGCCGCGCGTACTGCGCCCCGTGACGTACACCGTCGCGCCCTGCGCGCCCAGCTGGACCGCGATGCCCCGGCCCGCCCCGCGCGTCGCCCCGGCCACCAGGGCCACCCTGCCGTCGAGTGTCCGCCGCGATTCGACCACGCCCCGACCCTACGCCGCGACCGCCGCCACCGGCTTGTCCAACCCGGCCTCCAGGCCGCACTGTTGCCCGAGATTCGTCCATACGGTCAGGAGCCCCGGCTTGTCACCCGACACCGCACCCACGTCCCCCTACGTCATCGACCCCGCGGGCGGCTGCCCGCACGCCCTCAACGCACGGCTGCGCGCCGCGGGATCCGTGGCGGACGTCGTCCTGCCCGGCGGCGTGCCCGCGGCGGTCGTCCTCGGACACGATGCGCTGAAGGAGTTCCTCGGCCACCCCGACGCGGCCAAGGACGCCCGGCACTTCCCCGCCCTGCACGACGGCACCATCGCGCCGGACTGGCCGCTGCGGGTGTTCGCCAACGCCCAGGGCATGCACACCGCCGACGGCGCCGACCACCGCCGGCTGCGCTCCCTCGTCGGCAACGCCTTCACCGCCCGCCAGGTGGAGCGGCTGCGGCCGCGCATCGAACAGCTGACCGCCGACCTGCTCGACGACCTCGGCCGGGCGGCCGCCGAGGCCCCCGACGCCGTCGCCGACCTGCGCACCCACTTCGCGCTGCCGCTGCCGATGAGCGTCATCTGCGAGCTGCTCGGCGTGGACCCCGAGCACCGCGGGCGGCTGCACCGGCTGTCCCACACGGTGATCATCGCCACCGACACCACCCCCGCCGAGGCGATGGCCGCCGTACGGGAACTCGTCGAGCTGATGGGCACCATCGCCGCCGCCCGCCGGGAGGCCCCGGGCGACGACCTCACCAGCGCGCTGATCGCCGCGCGCGAAAGTGACGGCGACCGGCTCAGCGAGGCCGAACTCATCGGCACCATGCGCCTGATGCTCGTCGCGGGCCACGAGACCACCCTCAACCTGATCAGCAACGCCGTGCGCGCCCTGTGCACCCACCGCGACCAGCTCGCCCTGGTCCAGGAGGGCAAGGCCACCTGGTCCGACGTGGTGGACGAGACCCTGCGCTGGGACGGCCCGGTCAGCTGGTTCCCCTTCCGCTACCCCACCCGCGACCTCACCGTCGACGGAACCGTGATCCCGCAGGGCACCCCGGTCCTCGCCGGCTACACCGCGGCCGGCCGGGACGAGGCCTTCCACGGACCCGACGCCGACCGCTTCGACATCACCCGTCCCACCGCCGCCCGCAGCCTCTCCTTCGGGCACGGCGCCCACTACTGCGTCGGCGCCCCGCTCGCCCGCCTGGAGGCCACCATCGCCCTGGAGCGGCTGTTCACCCGCTTCCCGGACCTCGACCTCGCGGTACCGGAACCCGAACTGCCGCACCAGCGCAGCTTCATCGGCAACAGCGTCGCCGCACTCCCGGTCCGCCTCGGCCGGCCGTAGCCCACCCGGGTCACTCGTTCGGGCAGTTCTGGCGGTACGCCTCGTCGTACGCGGTGTCGTAGCCGACCGCGCAGCCGTTCTGGAAGGCCAGGATCAGGGTGTTGGGCTGCTGCTGCGGCACGAGACGGGCGTTTCTTGCGCGAGAGGTCGCACGCCGCGCCCTCCTGGCGGCCCCGCGTCTCCCCGGAGGACTTCCCGGCGGCGTACGTGCCGGCCTCCGTCCGCGCCGGCGGCTTCGGCGCGGGCGGGGTCTGCGGCTGGTTCGTCGTGTCGCACGCGGCCTTGCCGGCGGCCGCGGGCCGGGCGGCCGCCGGAACGACCACCAGCAGGGCCGGCGCCGGTGCGGACAGCATGGCGAGCGGAGCCAGCGCCCGCCCTCGGAGGTGGCGGGTCACGGTCGTCCTCCCGGACGGATGGGTCCGGCCCGGACGGCCGACCGGGCGGGCGGCCCACGGCGGGTCCCCGGCCCGCCGCTCACGGCGACCGGCGGTGCGCCGCCGGAGCCGCACGTCGGTCCTCGGAGGGTCCGCGCGGCGGGCGGCCGGGAGCCTGGGCGAGCGCAGGAC
>NZ_JBHYVA010000465.1:0-6842 GCF_042750055.1 Streptomyces sp. NPDC059456 | reverse complement strand
ACACACACACCCCCCCCACACACCCCCCCACCCCATGGTGTTTGGGGGGTTGGTTTTTTTTAAACCCCCCCCGCCCCCGCTCTCAGACCTGAGGGCCCAGTTCTGTGTTTTTTACCCCGACCGGCCCCTTCGTCGTTCCCGGGCCGCCGATGAGCTGCGTGCCCCCTTGCGCGGGGGGCGCCGTGGCCCCTGCGCGTCATCGGCCTTTGCTCATATCGCTTGGGGCCCGGGTTCTGACCGGGTAGTCCGACCGGCTCGTATTTCCATGATTATGCCGGATGTCCCAAACAGGGCTCCAGCAGGCCCAAGGGGCACTCTCCCGGGCCCTGCCAGGCCGGCCCGTGGACGTGGATGAGCTCCGCTCCGCCCCCGATGCCGCCGCGCTCGCGGCGACGGTCCGGACGGCGGTCGCCGGTGCCGGCCCGATGCGCCGACAGGAGCTGCGGCGGGCGACCGCGCGTTCCCACGGACGGCCTCCCGCTCCGGCCGTGCCGCAGGCGCCGGGCGAAGTCGACCACTTGCTCCGATCGTTCCTCCGCCTGGGCACGCTCCCGCGCATACAGATGAACCAGTTTGTGAAGTCGGTACCGGCCGGGAACGGGCGAGGTCAGGAGACCGGAATCCACGAGCATGGCCAGGTGCGCCTCGGCCGCCCGCTCCGCAGCGAAGGCACGGACGACCCGTGAGGCATCGAATTCCAGTTCGTCGCCGAGCCCGAGGAGCCGCAACAACCGCGACGTCGCTGCAGGCAGCTCCCGGTACGACCAGGAGAGGACCGCCCGGAGCGAGGTGGCCGGATCTCCCGGAATGTCCAGGTGTTCGAGCTGGTCGGCATTCCCGTCCATCATGTCCACCCACGCGGAGAGGGGATGGGCGGGGTGACGCGCCAAGCGCTCTGCCGTGATGCACAGCGCCAGGGGGAGATTGCCGCAGAGCGAAACGAGTGTGGCCGCCGCTTCGGGCTCCGCGTCCACCCGTTCCGTTCCGATGATCTTCGCCAACAGGTCGACGGACGCGGTCTCCGGCAGGCAGCCCACGTCGATCCGCACGGCCCCGTCCCGGATGATCAAGCCGTCAAGACGGGAGCGGCCGGTGACGACCGTGACGCTGCCCGGGCTGTTGGGCAGCAGGGGGCGCACCTGGTCCGCGGATTGGGCACTGTCCAACACGATGAGCATCCGCCGCCCGGCGAGTGCCGTCCGGTACATGGCGGACAGCTCGTGGGTCTCCTTCGGCAGGGTGTCCGCGGGGTACCCGAGAGCAGTGAGGAATCCGTGCAGCGCGGTCGACGGCGTCATGGGGGCGTCGCCTTTGAAGCCCCGCAGGTCGACGTCCGCGCGGTGAAGAACGGATCCGTTCCCTCGGCCATGAAGCGGACCTCGTCGGCCACGCGGACCGGGAGCTCGATCGTCTTGTTGTGGAAGTGGAGCTGCACCGTCTTGTCCGACTTCCGCATGTCCCAGCGGATGTCCGGCCGACGGCGGACGGCGGTGTCCAGGTCCATACGGCCGAGCTGCTCCAGGTCGGTCAAGTGGTGCCGCAGGACGGGGGAATTGATCGAGATCGCCTGGGTGATGGCGTTCTCCAGCATCCCCGCCGCGGACAGCTTCTCCGCCAGGATGCCGATCAGCCGGGTGAGGTCTTCCTCGGACTGCCGACTGAGCTCCTTGTCGGAGACGAACCCCAGCGGCAGGCCCTGCCGGAACCTCACGTCACTCTTGAGCACCTGCTCGATGGCCTCGACCAGGATGGTCGCCCGCAGGACCGGCCGGGCGCCGAAGGTGAGGTGCAGCGACGCGCTGTCTGTCGACCGCGCCGCGTGCACGGTCCCGCGTGGCAGGTACAGCAGGTCGCCGGGATGCAGATCGAACTCGTGCTCCGGCTCACCGTACTCGTCGATGGGAACCTGGTGGTTCTGGTGCTTCAGGGGAAGCTCATAGCGGGTGCCGTACAACGCCCACCGCTTGACGCCGTGCGCCTGCGCGATGAAGACGTCGTGGTTGTCCTGGTGCGGCTTGAATCCCTGAGCCTCTCCGCCGGGGGTCAGGTAGGTGTTGACCTGGAACTTGGCGTTCGTCTCCGCACCCAGGGCGTGGACGAGCCGCTTCAGCGGCTCCCAGCGGCCGTGCAGCCCGTCGATGATGATCGTCGCGCCTTCGCGGTAGCTCGCGTAGACCGCTTCCTGCGCGTTGGTGTGGCCGTGCGGGCCGTATGCGAGCCGGTCTTCCACCGACACGATGCTGCCTTCCGCGGCCACTCGCACGTCTTCGTTGTGCAGGCTGGAGAGGGAAAGGATCTCGTCCACGTCGTCGAGCGTGAGCAAATCTGCGTAGAACGCGCGATCGCTGCGGCGGATCAGCAGCGGCTTTTTCTCGAAGAACTCATTCTGGAATGTCGCCATATTCAGTGGGGCGATCAGCCTTGCCAAGCCGAGGGCCGGCTGCGCGGTCGATTCACCGTTCTTCTGGTACACAATGGTTTCCACGCACACACCTCTCAATATGAAACCAAAATCGAGGCCTACCGGCCACTACAGCCTGCGGGATCCGGGATGGAGATCTCGGATCCCGCAGGTGGGGTACGACTTAAACGTCGTTGTCGTCGAGACCGTGGTCCTTGCCGAACGCGGCGAGCTCGAAGTCCCCGCGACCCTTGTTGGTGTCGCCCCAAGGCCAGCTCATCTGCCCATTGGTTTCATCGGGCCGTACAACCTGGATGTCGGCAGCATTCAGACTATTGGACACGTCTACTTCCCTCCGCTAGTGAGAAACATTCGATCGGAGTTTCGATCGAATCCATAGTCTCTGAAGCCGCGCTGCAAGCCCAGGCAAACCCACCAGCAAAAACACGGGCAAATTCGCCCCGCACCGAAATTTCCGATGCGGGGCGGCGGAGGCGGTGCTCGGGGTGCCGGGTGCGGCACTCGGTCGGTGTCGCCTTGCCGGAACCGGCAACTGCACGAGTCCGAACCGGCAACGCGCCTCTGCGGCGGGCGGGTGCTCCCTGCCCGACTCCCGGTTCGCCGGCTGAGCGGTGCGCTGGTGCGGGGACACCAAAAAAGGCAGGCCCGGATCCAGTGGATCCGGGCCTGCCTTTGAATGGCTGAATATCGAACGTCATGCTCCCCGCCAGGGGTGGCGCCTTCGACGCTCGGCCCCGGCGCTCGGGGGCCGCTTGAGTTCTCAGCTCTCGGCATCGACCTCTGCGGCAGCGAAAAACACGTCGGCGGCAGCACGGGCTCGGTCGAGGTCGGCGATCGGTTCACCGATGATGCGCCCGGCCAGCTCGGCAGCCAGCCCGAAAACGTCCTCCCGGAGCTCGGCCTCGGCGATCAATCGGTCGGCCTCCAACTGCACGGTGGCCGCGGCGACCAATTCCTCGCGCGCCTTCTGCCCCTCCGCACGAACGGCGGCGAGGAGGGCGACGCCCTCCTCGTATGCAGCCTGGCGGATCTGCGAGACCTCGTGACGGGCCGCATTCAACTCCGCCTGGTATTCGGCATGAATACGCAGCGCCTCCCGCTGGATCGCCTCGGCCCGCTCGAGTGTGCCCGCAGTAACCTCTTCACGCTCTACGAGGGTCTTCTCGATCCGGGGAAGCAGAACCTTGGCCAGGATGGCGAAGACCGCACAGAAGGCGAAGAAGCCGACTATGAGTTCAATGACATTCGGTTTCAGGGGTCCCATGGTCAGATCATAGTGGCGTGCCATCGGCCCCACTTCGAACGATGATGGCCAAATGACTTGAAGCCGACTATTGATTCCCGTCGCCCGATCTGAAGCACGAGCGTGTCAGTAGTGGACCGCGGTGCAGGTGACCGTCGTTTTGCCGTCGGCCGTCTTGACGACGTACTTGCTTCCGGTGAGGCCGCCGAGGTCGAAGCGCCCGGACTTGTCGATGGGGACCGAGCCCGACGTGGATCCGGAGTAGGTCACCGTCGTGCCGGCCGGGAATCCCTGGCCCCACACGTGGTACTTGCCGGCCGAGTCCACCTCGACGTTGCACTTCGCGGCGGCGGGGGCCGCGGTGGCCGAGGCGTGTGCGGCGACGGCGGGGCCCACCGCGAGAGCGGGGGCCGCCAGGAGTGCGAGTACTGCAAGACGACGAGTCCGGTTCATCATTCAACCTGCCTTGGACGCTGACGGTGCGACCGGTGAGGCGTGACGGCTGTGATCCCGCGGCAGCGGTCGCACGGGACGCCGAGGGGGAGATCTCGCTCCGTTACGCCGTGCTGATGCCGTTTTTCATCGTATCGTCCGACTGATCGCACGGCATCTCGCGGATGGCCGCCGGGAACACCGGCGACCGACGGTCGGGGCCGGTCCCCCGTGCGGGTGGGACCGGCTGCGGCCGCGGCTGCGGGACTAGAGCTTGATGCCCGCGATGGTGTCGGCCAGGGAGTTGAGGAACCGGTTGACGTCGGGCGCGATGGAACTGGACGCCAGGAAGAAGCCGAAGAGGACCGCGACGATCGCGGGGCCGGCCTTGATGTGGTTGCCGCGGACGAGCACCACCAGGATGACCGCCAACAGAACCACCACTGACAGCGAAATGGCCACTACTGATCACACCTTCGGTCGTCCCCTGGTCGGCCCGGGGCGCACGGCCGCGCGCGCCCCCACATGGACCATCCTCCCACCAACGGGCCCCCGCTATCCGCCCCGTGGCGAATCGGCGTCGGCGCGTTCCCGCCAACCGCTCGTGCACCGGGCACATTTCGCCCGTGGGGCCGGGGTCATGCCCCGGTGAGGCCGAGGAGGGAGCGGACATACGCGTACTTCGCGGACAGCCGCTCCCGGGTGGGGCCGTCCAGTGCGGAGAGCCGTGCGGGATCCGCGTTGTGCGCCAGGTCGGCCTCCTTGACGAGGAGGGCGCCCGGGGTGGCCAGGATCCGGGCCGCGTACTCCTCCAGTGGTTCGCCGGTGCGCTTGGTGACCGCCAGCACCATGTCCTTGACGGGCTGCGGAAGGGCCGCGGAATCCAGCCACTCCCGGCTGAGCGCGTCGTCCTCGACGGCGTCGTGCAGCCACGCCGCCGCCTGCTGCTCCGGGCTGCCGCCGCGGGCGCGCACCCCCTCGGCGACGGCCGCGAGGTGCTCGGCGTACGGCCGGCCGGCCTTGTCGGTCTGGCCCTCGTGCGCGGAGCGCGCCAGCGCCTCGACCTCGATCAGGGTCAACGGTTGCTGCTGCGTCATGCGGTCCCCTTCGGCTGCGTCCCTGTCGTCCGTGTCGTCTCCGTCGCGTGTGCCCCCTGTGCCGCCGCCTTACGCAGGGCCTGCGCGGCCCGGCGCACGTCGGCCTGCGTGGTACGCCAGTTGGAGAACGCCGCGCGCAGGGCGGGGGTTCCCGCGTAGACCGTGGGGGTGACGAAGACCTCCTCCTGCGCCGCCTCGCGAAGGGCCGTCAGACGGGCCGGCGTGGGGTCTTCGGCGAGGGTGAAGCAGACGACGTTCAGGCGGACGGGGGCGAGGACGCGGAAGGCCGGGTCCTGCTCCAGTTCGGCGGCGAGGGCGCGGGCGCAGGCGATGTCGCGCTCGACGATCTCGCGGTGGCCTTCGCGGCCGTACGCGCGGAGCGTGAACCAGGCGGCGAGGGCGCGCAGCCGGTGCGAGTTCTCGGGGGTGAGGTGGACCAGGTCGGGGCGGTCGCCGAGGGGGCCGAGGTAGGCCGCGGCGTTCTGGAAGACGCGGGCCTGCAGGTCCTGGCGGCGGGTGAACTGGACGGCGCTGTCGTAGGGGACGTTCAGCCACTTGTGCAGGTCGATGCAGACGGAGTCGGAGTCGTCGAGGCCGTCGACGAGGTGGGCGTGCTCCGGGGAGAGCGCGGCGAAGGCTCCGAAGGCGGCGTCGGTGTGGAGCCAGAACGCGTGGTGTTCGCGCAGGGCGGAGATCGCGCGGAGGTCGTCGAAGTCCACCGTGTTGACGGTGCCGGCGTTGGCGACGACCACGGCCGGTCCGGGGGTGTCGGCGAGGGCCCGGTCCAGGGCGGCGGGATCGACGGCCTCACGGCCGGGCAGCGTCGGGACGCAGACGAGGGAGCTGCGGCCGAGGCCGAGGACGGACAGGGCCTTCGCGATGGAGGAGTGCGGGGCTCCGGAGAGGACACGGACCGGGCCGAGGGCTGCCGCGCCGTCCTCGGACGGAGAGACGCCGAGGCGCTCGCCGAGCCACTCGCGGGCGATGGCGAGGCCGGTGGTGTTGGACATGGTGGCCCCGCTGACGAAGGTCCCGGTGTGCGCGTCGGTGAGGCCGAAGAGGTCGCGGAGCCAGGCGGTGGTTTCGCGTTCGAGGTCCTGGCCGGCGGGGTCCAGGGCGGAGTTGGAGTTCTGGTCGTGGACGGAGGTCAGCCAGTCCCCGACGAGGGCGGCGGGGGTGGCGCCGCCGGTGACGAAGCCGAGGTAGCGGGGGCCGGCGGAGGCGGAGAGCCGGGGCGCCCAGCGCCGGGCGAAGGCGTCGAGGGCGGAGGCGGTGCCGGTGGGGTGGACGGGCAGCGGGTCCGCTTGCCGCGGGGACGCGGACGGGGGCGTGGGCGTGGGCAGGGGTACGACGGGACGGTCGTCCAGCGCTGCGAGGGTGTCGGCGGCGGTGCGGCGGGCGGCCTCCAGGAGCTCGGGGAGGCGGGCGAGGTCGGTGGCGAGCGTGCGGTCCATGGGGGCACGGTAGGGACCCGCCGGGCGCCGCGGACCGGCCAATCCGCAGCGATTGGCCCGTCCGATCCACCGCACCACCGCCGGATCCCGGTGGGCGCGGACGGCGGGGCGGACGGCGGGCCCGGGCAGAGCCGGGCCCGCGTGTCGCGCTGCCGCGGGAGCGGGGCCGGGGTGCGGTCGGGTGTCCGGGGCTC
>NZ_JBHYVA010000464.1:0-6870 GCF_042750055.1 Streptomyces sp. NPDC059456 | reverse complement strand
CGGTACGCAGAACCCCGCGGCCGCACCCGAGACGCCCCGGGAACCGGGCACCGCCGACCGCGAGGCCGTCGCCCGCGCCGCGGCCGAGGCCGTCGCCGAGGGGAAGTCCGGCAAGAAGGCCGCCCAGGAGGAGGTCAGCCGCAGCGGCGACCGCTGGGGCATGGTCTACGACCAGGGCGAGTACGCCGCCTTCACCGACGACCTCGACGGCCGCTGGACCGGTGTCGGCCTGTGGACCGCCCGCCGGCGGGACGGCCGCATCGACGTCGACCGGGTCCAGCCCGACAGCCCCGCCGCCCGCGCCGGACTGCGCTCCGGGGACCGGCTGCTGAGCATCGACGGCCACGACGTCACCGGCCTGCCCGTCGCCGAGGTCGTCACCCTGCTGCGCGGCGACGCCGGCACCCCCGTCGTCCTGCGCCTCACCCGGGACGGCGCCGACCTCACCGAGACCCTGCGCCGCGAGCAGCTGCACACCGAGCCCGTGACCGTGCGGGAACTCCCGGGCGGGATCACCGTCATCAAGGTCGCCTCCTTCACCCGCGGCTCCGGCGAACAGGTCCGGGCCGCCGTCCGCGCGGCCCCGCCCGGCGCCGGGTTCATGCTCGACCTGCGGGGCAACCCGGGCGGCCTGGTCACCGAGGCCGTGACGGCCGCCTCCGCGTTCCTGGACGGCGGCCTGGTCGCCACGTACGACGTACGGGGAGTCCAGCGCGCCCTGTACGCCGGCCCGGGCGGGGACACGGCGAGACCCCTGGTGGCGCTGGTGGACGGCGGCACGATGAGCGCCGCCGAGCTGGTGACCGGCGCCCTGCAGGACCGCGGCCGCGCGGTGGCGGTGGGCACCCGGACCTTCGGCAAGGGCTCGGTGCAGATGCCGACGCAACTCCCGGACGGCTCGGTGGCGGAGCTGACCGTCGGCACGTACCGCACCCCGGCGGGCCGCAGCCTCGACGGAAACGGCATCACCCCGGACCTGGCGGCGGGCGACGGCGTCGAGGAACGGGCGCGCACGGTATTGGGTGGCCTCGGGGTGGGGTCGTAGTGCGAAAATGACCGCACTATGGCTAAGGAAAAAGGGCGCAAGCTGATCGCCCAGAACAAGAAGGCGCGGCACGACTACACGATCATCGACACCTACGAGTGCGGTCTCGTGCTCACCGGTACCGAGGTCAAGTCCCTGCGCCAGGGCCGTGCCTCGCTGGTGGACGGCTTCGTGTCGGTGGAGAGCGGCGAGGCCTGGCTCTACAACGTGCACGTGCCGGAGTACAGCCAGGGCACCTGGACCAACCACAGCGCCCGCCGCAAGCGCAAGCTCCTCCTGCACCGCGAGGAGATCGACAAGCTGGACTCGAAGACCGGCGAGACGGGCAACACGATCGTGCCGCTCTCGCTGTACTTCAAGGACGGCCGGGCGAAGGTCGAGATCGCGCTGGCGAAGGGCAAGAAGGAGTACGACAAGCGCCAGGCCCTGCGCGAGAAGCAGGACACGCGCGAGACGAACCGGGTGATCTCGGCCGTGAAGCGCAAGGAGCGCGGTCAGCTGTAATCTCCTGGCATCCCGTGGTCCACTTCGCGTACCATGGCGTCAGCACCGCCCCCCGGGGTGGCGCAGCTTGTTAAAAAAACATGGGGATGATCGGTTTCGACAGCGGATGTCGATGCAGGGGAAGCGAGCCGAGGAAGCGGCAATGATCTCGCTAACCACATGTCGCAAAAAATAATCGCCAACTCCAAGAGCGATAACTCCCGCTTCACCCTCGCTGCCTAATAACAGTGAGCTGAAGCCTCTGTGAGGAGCGTCAGCCCGGAAGTGGTCCCGGTCCGGATCCTGGCGTCAATTAGGGATCTAAACCTCTAGCCCCGGTCACGGGGGTTGGAGGGAAACCAAACAGTGACTGAGCCCGTCGGAGACTTGTCCGTGTGATCTCCGGGGCCGAGAAAAGCGCAGCGGACTGCGCTCGGAGAAGCCCTGCTTCTGCACCGTTGGACGCGGGTTCGATTCCCGCCATCTCCACTCATCCCATGTGGGCGAAGGCCCCGCGGCCGTCAGGCTGCGGGGCCTTCGTCATGCCCGAGCCGTCCGCGGCATCAGTAGCGATAGCGCGCCTTGAGCACCTTCACTTCCTTCTCGTCCGCCCGGTACACGAGGCGGTGTTCGTCGTCGATGCGGCGCGACCAGTAGCCGGACAGTTCGCCCTTCAGCGGTTCGGGCTTGCCGATGCCGGTGAACGGGTCGCGCTGGATCTCGCCGGTCAGACGGGTGATCCGGCGGGCCGTCCTCAGGTCGCAGGAGAGCCAGAACAGGAAGTCCTCCCATGCGGCCGGGTCGAAGTGAACGCTCCTCACGCCTCCCCTCCGGCCAATTGCCGCAGTTCGTCCATGCTCTTGGCGACCGACGCGGCGCCCTCGCGGTCGCGCGCGACGGCTTCCATCAGCCGCTGGGCGTTGGCGGGGGAGCGCAGCAGGTAGACGGTCTCCTGCCAGGAGTCGTAGTCGTCGGCGGACATGAGGACGGCGTCACCGTTCTTGGAGGTGATGCGCACCGGGGCGTGGTCGGTGTTGACCCGTTCGATCAGCGGGAACAGGGTGGCCCTGGCTTCACTGGCGCTTATGGACATGGTCCGCTCCTCCGGTCGTGGTACGACTTCACGGTACCTGACCGGTACCGGAAAGTCGTACCGGTCGGCAGACGAGGAGGGCCAGGACGGCCGCCGCCGCCGGGAGGGCGTAGGGGGTGGTGGAGCCCAGGCGGTCCACCAGGAAGCCCGCCGTGGCCGAGCCCAGGGAGATGCCCGCGAGGATGGCGGTGACCGCCAGGGTCATGCCCTCGTTGAGACGGCCCTGCGGGGTGACCGCGTGGATGCGGGACATCGCCGTGACCATCGTCGGCGCCGTGGCCACGCCCGCCAGGAGCAGGGCGAGGGCCAGCAGCGGGAGGGAACCCGTGGCCGCCGCCGCCCAGGGCAGGGCCATCGCGGCGCACAGCGCGAGCAGGCAGGTGCGCAGGCTGCGCGGGCGCAGGGCGCCGTAGAGCAGGCCGGCCGCGCAGGAGCCCGCCGCCTGGAGGGCCAGGACCACGCCGGTGGCGGCCCCCAGGCCCTGCGCGCCGAGGTGGGCGATCGAGGTGACCTCCATCGAACCGAACAGCACGCCGAGGGGGACGAAGAGCGCCAAGAGCGGGGCGACCGCGCGGAGCGGGGAGCCGCCGCGCCGTGCCGCCGCCACCGGGGGCTCCGTGGCCCGTTGGGACGTGAAGACCAGCATGCCGGAGAGGAGCAGCACGGCCGCCGTGAGCGTGCCCGCCTCCGGGAAGACCGCGGAGCACAGGAACGCCGCCACCACCGGCCCGAACATGTAGCAGAGCTCGTCCGCGGCCTGCTCGAACGACATCGCCGTGTGGTGCGCGGCGGGGGAGTCGCGCAGCAGGTGGGTCCAGCGGGCCCGGGACATGCCGCCGATGTTGGGGGTGGTCGCGGTGGCGGCGTAACAGGCGAACAGCGTCCAGGCGGGGGCCTGCGCCCGGACGCACAGGACCAGCCCCACCGAGCCGAGCACGGCGATCAGCGTCGCCGGGACGGCGATCCGGGCCTGCCCGTACCGGTCGACCAGACGGGCGGTCCACGGCGCGACCAGCGCGAGGGCCGCCAGACCGGTGGCGGTGACCGCGCCGGCGAGGGCGTACGAGCCGCGCTGGCCCGCGATCATCATCACCGCGCTGATGCCGAACATGCCCATGGGGAGGCGGGCGATGAGGTTGCCGACGGTGAAGGCGCGGCTGCCGGGCACGGCGAACAGGCGCGCGTACGGGCCCGGCGCACGGGCCGCCCGCCGGCCCGGAACGGGGGCGAGGACGAGGGTGGAGCCGGTCACGGTCATCAGCGGGGCGGAGGTGGTCTGCGGCATGATCCAAGGCTCCGGCGCACGGGGCTCGGGCGTCCAACACCTGTTCCGGAGCCATTCACGCGCCCGTGTTGTTAGTCTCCTCGGGTGAATCCCCGTGATGTGGAACCCCGGCTGCTGCGCGGGTTCGTCGCCGTGGCCGAGGAACTGCACTTCACCCGCGCCGCCGCCCGCCTGTACGTCGCCCAGCAGGCGCTGAGCCGGGACGTACGGCGCCTCGAAGCGGTCCTGGGCGCGGGGCTGTTCACACGGACCACCCGCGCCGTCGAGCTGACCGCCGACGGCGAGCGGCTGCTGCCCCTGGCCCGGCGGGTGCTGACCGCGCACGAGGAGCTCGCCGCCGCCTTCACCGGCCCGCGCGAGCTCCTCGTCGATCTGAACACCGACGGGCCCAGCACCGCCCGCAGCGTGCTGGAGCGGGCCCGGGAACTCGCCCCGGACTGCGAACTGATGGCCCGCTTCGAAAGCGGCCTGACGTACGCCGCCGCCGAGATCGCCGCCGGGCGCCTCGACGTGTCCTTCGGCTACGCCCACGGCCTGGACCCGGCGCTGCGGGCCCGCCTCGCGCACCGGCCCGTACGGTACGAGCCGCTCGCCGTGCTGCTGCCCGAGGGGCATCCGCTGGCCGCGCTGCCTGCCGTACCGCTGGACGCGCTGGCCGGGGAGACCGTGTACACCGGGGCCGGCAACCCGCGGACCGTGGAGTGGACCGGACTCGCCCGCGAACTGTTCGCCGGCCGCGGGATCGCACCGGCGCCGCCCGCACCCGTGGCCATCGGGAAGGACGAGTTCCGCCGGGTCATGGCCAAGACCCGCCACCCCGTGCTGGTGACGGTGGACTTCCTCGACCTGCCCGGGAGCGTGAAGCGGCCGCTCGTCGACCCGGTGCCGCTGTCCCCGCTGTCGATGGTGTGGCGCAAGGGCTTCGGCCACCCCGGGCTCGACGCCCTGCACCGGGCGGCGGACGCGGCCGCCGCCGCGTACGGATGGCTGGACGTCCCCCCGGCGAGCTGGCGCCCCGCCGCGCTCACAGAGGCCCCCGGCAGCGGGTGAGTGCAAGGTTTCCCACCGGTCATCCGGCGGGGACCGGGGCCGAAACGCGCCGTTCCTACGGTCGTCACCAAGGACGCGACAGCTGTGGAGGCGTGTGATGACCGGTACGACCGCACCGCGCAAGGGGGGCCGCTGGATCGAGCGGTGGGAACCCGAGGACGAGACGTTCTGGGAGCAGGGCGGAGAGCGCATCGCCCGCCGGAACCTGCTCTACTCCGTGCTCAGCGAGCACATCGGGTTCTCCATCTGGTCCCTGTGGTCGGTGATGGTCCTGTTCATGGGACCCCGGTACGGCATCGACCCGGCCGGGAAGTTCTTCCTCGTCGGGACCGCCACCTTCGTCGGCGCCCTCGTCCGGGTGCCGTACACCTTCGCCGTCGCCCGCTTCGGCGGCCGCAACTGGACCGTCGTCAGCGCCCTGCTCCTGCTCGCGCCCACCACGGCCGCCCTGGTCGTCATGGAGCCCGGGACCCCGTACCCGGTCTTCGTGGCCGTCGCCGCGCTGACCGGCGTGGGCGGCGGGAACTTCGCCTCCTCCATGACCAACATCAACGCCTTCTTCCCGCTGCGCAAGAAGGGATGGGCGCTCGGCCTCAACGCCGGCGGCGGCAACATCGGCGTGCCCGTCGTCCAGCTCGTCGCCCTGCTGGTCATCGGGACCGCCGGGGCCGGACACCCCAGGCTGCTCCTGGCGATCTACCTGCCGCTGGTCGTGGCCGCGGCCGCGCTGGCCCTGCTGCGCATGGACAACCTGGCGCCCGTACGCAACGACACCGGCGCCGTCCGCGAGGCGGTCCGCGACGCCCACACCTGGATCATGGCGTTCCTGTACGTCGGCACCTTCGGGTCCTTCATCGGCTACAGCTTCGCCTTCGGGCTCGTGCTCCAGACGCAGTTCGGCCGCACCCCGCTCCAGGCTGCCTCGCTCACCTTCGTCGGCCCGCTGCTCGGCTCGCTGATCCGGCCCGTCGGCGGCGCCCTCGCGGACCGGTTCGGCGGTGCGCGGATCACCCTCGCGACCTTCGTCGCCATGGCCGCCGCGACCTGCGTCGTCGTCTACGCCTCCGGCCGGGACTCGCTGCCCGTCTTCCTCGTCGGATTCGTGGCCCTGTTCGTGCTGAGCGGGCTCGGCAACGGCTCCACGTACAAGATGATCCCCGGCATCTTCCAGGCCAAGGCACTGGCCCGCGGCATGGGCGGGGAAGCCGCGGCCGCCTACGGACGCCGGCTGTCCGGGGCCTCCATGGGACTCATCGGGGCGGTCGGCGCCCTCGGCGGACTCGGCATCAACCTGGCCTTCCGGGAAGCGTTCTCGACCTCCGGCTCCGGGACGGCCGCCTTCGTCACCTTCCTCGGCTTCTACGCGGCGTGCTGCGCGGTGACGTGGGCGGTATACCTTCGCCGGCCCGCCCCCGCGGTGCTCCCGGCGGCCGGGTCCGAGACGAAGCCGCAGCTCACCTCGGTGTAACGCCCGTTTACGGACACGAAATACGACGGAACCGAGCCTGACACGCCATGTTGACAGGCTCGGTCCCGTTCACGCGACACGTGATCGCGCGATGTGATACCGACCCACTGGGCAAGGCAGGTCACCATGGACGAGACGCACACCCCCGGCGGACCGGCCGCGCCGCCGGCGGGCCCGCTGGCGGGATTCACCGTCGGAGTCACCGCCGCCCGGCGGGCGGACGAGCTGATCGCCCTGCTGCGCCGGCGGGGCGCCACCGTGCTGCACGCCCCGGCCCTGCGGATCGTGCCGCTGGCCGACGACAGCGAACTCCTCGCCGCCACCAAGGAACTGATCCACGTCGCGCCCGACACGGTGGTCGCCACCACCGCCATCGGATTCCGCGGATGGATCGAAGCCGCCGACGGATGGGGGATCGGCGAGGAACTGCTGGCACGGCTGCGGGC